>NZ_MEFH01000063.1:0-79879 GCF_001725095.1 Sphingopyxis sp. SCN 67-31
CGCTTGGCTTTACTCAGCTATTTCGACCCTCACCCAAATCGCACTTGACTTAGCGTTGCCTTCGGAGGGCAGCGCTCTATCCAGCTGAGCTACGGGTGCCGGTAGAGCGCGGCCTCTAGCAAGAGCGTGACGTGCCAGCAATGGTCTATCGACCGTTGTGCGGCATTGGGCGAAACAACCCGCGATGGCCGTCCGCCGACTATCCCGCCCGCGTCTGCGCTGGTGACGTCATGGCATCGCGGCGGCTGGCGGCGCGGTCAGCCTTTCGGCAGCGACCAGCTGACGGTGAGCTGTGTAGCGCGGCGCGGAATGTCGAGCTTGGCTTCGGAGAAATTGACCTTCTCGTTGGGCGGCAGCGTGCGCACGGGCGGCTTGATCGTCCAGCTGTAGACGATCGTTCCCTGCGCGTCGCGCAGTTCGGCGAGGATCGGGGGCACCGTCTGCGCGCGGTCGGTCGGGTTGATGATCGTGCCGCTCGCCGCGAAATAGATGGTGCCGTCGGCAAGCTCGCGATGATCCTGATTGGGCGGCAGTTCGATGACCAGATCGGGCTCGGCGGCGGTGCCCGGCAGGCCGAGCCCCTGCGCCCAGCCCGGCAGGCCGAACATGTAGAGGCCGGCGGTCGCGCCGATCATCAGCACCGCGGCCGCCGCGGCGACCAGCGTCCAGCGCTTCGCGGGATTGCGGCGCGGACGGCGGAAAGGCAGCGGCTCCTCGGCCGGGGGCGCGGCGGGGCGCGGAGGCGCCTCTGCGGCGAAAGCCTGCGGCGGGGGCGGCGCCGGATCGGCGGCTTGTTCGGCCGGTGGCGCGGCGGGGACGCCGGCGGCAGCCTGGGCTGGCGGCGCGGAGGGACCGTCGGCGGGCGGCGGCACGACGATCGCTTCGGACTGTGCGGCGGCCGCCGACGGTTCCTGGAACCAGCTATGGCGGCAGTTGGCGCATCGCACGGTGCGGCCGTTCGGTCCGATCGCCGTATCGGGAACGACGTAGCGCGTGTGGCACGAAGGGCAGGCGAGGATCATGGCCCCTCTAAACACGCTGAGTCGCGCGCTGGCAAGCGCCGCGTGGCGGGCCGCGCGCCGCCGGGGCCGCAAACGGCACCGCTAAGCGCTTTACGTCGCGGGGAAGGCATGCAACAGGCAGCGGATGAGCGCCGAGGCTCCCTTCTTCCGCAACCCGGCGGGGCGCGATGCCGCGCGCCGGTGACGCCATGACGGACGCTGCGCCCCCGCGCCCCGGCGGCGCGATGGTCGAGTTCAGCGGGGTCGGGCTGCGCTACGGTCCCGACGCCGAAATCCTGTCCGACATCAGCTTCAATCTCCAGCCCGGCAGCTTCTATTTCCTCACCGGCGCGTCGGGTGCGGGAAAGACGTCGCTGCTCCGCATGCTCTATCTGGCGCAGCGGCCGAGCCGCGGCATCGTGCGGCTGTTCGGCGAGGATCTGGTGGCGATGCCGCGCCATCGCCTGCCCGGTTTCCGCCGCCGCATCGGCGTCGTCTTCCAGGATTTCCGGCTGATCCCGCACCTGAGCGCGCGCGACAATATCGCGCTGCCGCTGCGCATCGCGGGGGTGAGCGAGGAGGATCTGGCGGGCCCGGTCGGCGAGATGCTGAGCTGGATCGGGCTCAGCGCGCGCGCCGACGCCTTTCCGCCGACGCTGTCGGGCGGCGAGCAGCAGCGCGTCGCGATCGCGCGCGCGGTGATCGCGCGGCCGCAGCTGCTCGTCGCCGACGAGCCGACCGGCAACGTCGACCCGGACATGGCGATGCGCCTGCTGGGGCTGTTCGAGGCGCTCAACCGGCTGGGCACCACCGTCGTCGTCGCGACGCACGACATCCACCTGATCAGCCGCATCGACAACGCCCAGATGATGCGGCTCGAAAAGGGACGGCTGTCCGACCCCACCGGCGCGCTGCGCTATCCGCCCAATCGCGCGTGACGTCATGATCATCCCGCGCGTTCCCGTCCAGCACCGCCGCCTGCTTCCCGACCGCCGCCTGACGGGGCCCACCCCGTGGGTGATCGCGATCCTGATGATGCTGACCTTGCTCGCCGCCGCCGCCGGGATCGGGCTGGCGCGATCGGCGAACGCGATCGGCGACGCGATCGCCGGGCGGGTGACGGTGCAGATCGTCACGGCGAACCCCGTGGCGCGCGCCGCACAGGCCGCGGCGCTGCGGCGCCGTGCCGCGGGCGAGCCCTATGTCCGCGCGGCGCGCGCGGTCGAACAGGACGAACTGCTCGCGACGCTCGGGCAATGGTTCGGCAGCGAGGGGGGCGACGACCCGGTGCTGAAGTCGCTGCCGCTTCCCGCGCTCGTCGACATCGACTTCGTCGGCGGCGGCGACCGCGCCGGCCAGATGGCGCGGCTGCGCGCGCTGGTCAGCGCCGAGGCGCCGGGCGCGCGCATCATCCCGCACGCCGAATGGCTGGGCCCCGTCGCGCGGCTGATCCGCTCGCTCGCCTGGGTGGCCGGCGGGCTCGTCCTGCTGATGATCGCCGCGAGCGCCGCGGTGGTGATCATGACGGCACGCGCCGCGCTCGGCACCCATTATGCGACGATCGAGATGCTGCACCTGATCGGCGCGACCGACCGCCAGATCGCGCGGCTGTTCCAGCGCCGGATCGCGATCGACACCGCCTATGGCATCGCGCTCGGCAGCGCGGTCGCGGCGGCGATCCTGCTGCTGATCGGCTGGCAATGGTCGGGCGTCACCGCCGGCCTCGCCGCGACCGCCTCGCTCGGCCCGGCGGGCTGGGCGCTCTTGCTGGCGCTGCCCCTATTGGCTATCGCGCTAGCCGCTCTGACGGCGCGCCAGACGCTGCTCGCCGCGCTCAAGAAGATATTATGATCAAGCGCCTGATATCGCTCCTGTTCCTGGCCTGGGTGCTCGGCTTCGCCTGGTTCGCGCTGCTGCCGCCGATGCCTGCGCCGCCGCAGAAGACCGACGCGATCGTCGTGCTCACCGGCGGCCCCGGGCGCATCGACCGCGCGCTCGACCTGCTCGAGGCGGGACAGGCGAAGCGCGTCCTGATCAGCGGCGTCGCGCGCGAGGTCAAGCCGAAGGAACTGGCGGCCGAATACCGGCGGCCGCAGGCGCTGTTCGACTGCTGCATCGCGCTGGGGTTCGAGGCGGAGGACACGCGCTCGAACGCGACCGAGGTCGCCAGCTGGGTTGCGCGGCGCAACTATCGCAGCATCCGGCTGGTGACGACCGACTGGCACATGCGCCGCGCCCGCTACGAACTCGGTCGCGCGCTCGGCGACAAGGTGACGATCCTGCCCGACGCGGTGCGCAGCCAGCCGAGCTTTTCGACGCTGTTCCGCGAATATCACAAATTTCTGGCCGGGCTCGCGGGCGGCCTGCTCGGCCTGTGAGATACGCGCTCGCCCTTGTCCGGTCGATCCTGTTCTGGATCGCCTTCGTCATCATGAGCAGCATCTGCTCGATCGGCGCGGTCGTCGCGCTTCCCGTCTCGCACCATGCGACGCGCTGGTTCGTGCGGCTGTGGGCGCAGTTCCACCGCCTGATCTGCCGCTTCATCCTCGGCCACCGCGTCGTGGTCGAGGGCGCGATGCCCGACACGCCGGTCCTCTATGTCTTCAAGCATGAAAGCGCGTTCGAGACGATCGAACAGCCGATGCTGTTCCGCTGGCCCGCGGTGTTCGCGAAGGAGGAACTGTTCTCGATCCCCGTCTGGGGGCAGGCGGCGCGCTTCTATGGCCTGATCCCGGTCGACCGCGACGGCGGCGGCAAGGCGATGCGCGCGATGCTCGCCGCGGCGAAGGCGGCGCTGGCCAACGGCCGGCCGCTGGTGCTGTTCGCCGAGGGAACGCGCGTGCCGCACGGCCAGGCACCGTCGCTGCGCGCGGGATTCGCGGGCATGTACCGGATGCTGGGCGTGCCGGTGATCCCGGTCGCGGTGAACAGCGGCGTCGCCTATCCGCCGCGCCGCTGGGTCAAATGGTCGGGCACGATTACCTACCGGATCGGCGAGACGATTCCCGCCGGCCTGCCGCGCGACGAGGCGGAGGACCGCGTCTGGCGCGCGATCAACGCGCTCAATCCGCCCGCGGCGCTGGAAACGGCATCGGAATAATTGTCGCCATAGGTAGCGTGGACAAATTCGGGCGACTGCAAGCGACCGGAAGCTGCCGTCCGTCTCCCCTCCCGCAAGCGGGAGGGGTTGGGGGTGGGCAGCGACGGTGCAAAGGCCCACCCCGCTGCGACTAACGAACAAGTTCGTAAGTCTCGCTGCCCCTCCCGCCTGCGGGACGACCGCTTCCCACCCCAAACCTGCCAGAATGCACAATCGGAATTTGTCCACATACTCTAACGAAAGCCAGGGCCGATCGAGATGGAGCGCAAGGCCGATAGCGGCTCCGGCTTTCGCCGGGGCGACTATGGCGTTCAGTGCTTCCGCCCGAAATCGGGGGCGGGATCGTCCTGTCCTTCGGCGATGATCGAGCGGCGGATCGCGCGGGTGCGGGTGAACCATGCCTCCAGCTTGTCGCCGTCGCCGCGGCGGATCGCCTGCTGGAGCACGGTCAGATCCTCGTTGAAGCGCTGGAGCGTCGCCAGCACCGCGTCGCGGTTGGCGAGGAAGACGTCGCGCCACATCACCGGGTCGCTCGCGGCGATGCGCGTAAAGTCGCGGAAGCCGCCGGCCGAATATTTGATCACCTCGCTCTCGGTCACCTCTTCGAGCTCGCTGGCGGTGCCGACGATCGTATAGGCGATCAGGTGCGGCAGGTGGCTCGTCACCGCGAGCACCAGATCGTGATGCGCGGCGTCCATCGTCTCGATCCGCGCGCCGAGCGCCTGCCAGAAGCCGGTGAGCGCCGCGACCGCGTCCGCCGGGGCGTCGGCGGCCGGGGTGACGATGCACCAGCGCCCCTCGAACAGCGTCGCGAAGCCCGCCGCCGGGCCGCTGTTCTCGGTCCCCGCGACCGGGTGCGCGGGGATGACGAGATGATCGGGCAGCGCCGCGCGCAGCGCCGCGCCGACGCCGCTCTTCGACGATCCGACGTCGGATATGATCGCGTCGGGCTTCAGCCCCGGCGCGCAGACGCGCGCCGCATCGGCCATCCGCCCCACCGGCACCGCGAGGATGACGAGGTCGGCGCCCGTCACCGCGTCGGCCGGATCGTCGGCGATCCGGTGGCACAGGCCCAGCGCGCGCGCCTCGGCGCGCACCCCGGCGCTGGCGTCGTGGCCGGTCACCGTCACGTCGGGCAGCCGCGCCATGACCGCGCGCGCGATCGACGAGCCGATCAGCCCGAGCCCGACGACCGTCACCGTCCCGATGGTGCGCGCCACGCGGTTCAGCCTTCGAGCGCGGCGCGGATCGCCGCCGCGAGCCCGCGCGTCTCGTCCTCGGTGCCGATCGTCATCCGCAATGCGTGCGGCAGGCCCTGTCCGGGCAGCCAGCGCACGATATAGCCCGCCTCCATCAGCCGCTGGTACATCGCCTCCGCGGTGACGTCGCCTTCGAACAGCACCAGCAGGAAATTGGTCGCCGACGGCACCACGCGGACGCCGCGGTTGCCGAAACCGTCGAGTTCCTGCGCCAGCCATGTGCGCCAGCGGGCGTTGTGGGTGCGGCTGGCGGTGACGAAATCCTCGTCGCCCAGCGCCGCGATCGCCGCCGCCTGTCCGCAGCGCGTGACGTTGAACGGCAGGCGGATGCGGTGCAGCGCCGCGATCACCTCGTCGCTGGCATAGCCCCAGCCGATGCGTTCGGCGGCCAGGCCGTGGATCTTGGAAAAGGTCCGCGTGACGAACACGTTGGGGGCGCTTTTCGCCAGCTCCAGCCCGCCGTCGTCCTGCTGCCGGTCGAGATATTCGGCATAGGCCTGGTCGATGACGAGCAGCACATCGCGCGGCAGCCCCGCGTGCAGCCGCGCGACCTCTTCGCGCGTCGCGAGCGTGCCGGTCGGGTTGTTGGGGTTGGCGAGATAGACGACCCGCGTCCGCTCGGTCACGCGGGCGAGCAGCGCGTCGACGTCGGTCGCATAGTCGCGGTCGTCGGCCTCGACCGGCGTCGCGCCGACCCGCCGCGCCGCGATCTCGTAGACCGCGAAGCCATAGCGGACATAGAGGATCTCGTCGCCCGGCCCGGCATATGCGCCCGCGGCGAGGTGGAGCAGGTCGTCGGACCCGGTGCCATAGATGACGCGCGCCGGGTCGAGCCCGAACTTCGCCGCGATCGCCTCGCGCAGCGCCGCGGCGCCGGGGTCGGGGTAGCGCGACAGCGCGTCGGCGTCGGTGGCGGCGGCGCGAAAGGCGGCCCGCGCCTTTTCGCCGGTGCCCAGCGGATTTTCGTTGGCGCTGAGCTTGACCAGCGGACGCCCGTCGGCCCCCGCCGACTTGCCGGGGACATAGGGCGCGATGCCGCTGATCCACGGCTTGGGGGTTAGGCGAGCGGTCGTGTCGGTCATGCCGCGCGGTTTAGCGCCTGCGCGCCGCGAGTCCAGCACGTTGACAGCCTTCGTGCGCGCGCCTAGCCCCGCGCAAGCCATGGCGAGCCTTCTCCACCAGTTCCGGCATCAGGATGTGACGATCGACCGGCCGCTGCCGCTCGACAGCGGGCAGCAGCTTGCGTCGGTGACGATCGCCTACCAGAGCTATGGTACGCTCAACGCCGATCGGTCGAACGCGGTGCTCGTCTGCCATGCGCTGACCGGCGACCAATATGTCGCGTGCGACCATCCGACGACCGGCAAGCCCGGCTGGTGGGCGCGCATGGTCGGGCCGGGCAAGCCGATCGACACCGACCGCTATTTCGTCCTCTGCGCGAACGTGCTGGGAAGCTGCATGGGGACGAGCGGACCGGCGACCGTCGATCCGGCGACGGGCGCGCCCTTCGGCATGGGTTTTCCGGTGATCACGATCGCCGACATGGTGCGCGCGCAGGCGATGCTGCTCGACCATCTGGGCATCGCGCGGCTGCACGCGGTCGTCGGCGGATCGATGGGCGGGATGCAGGCGCTCGCCTGGGCTTCGGCCTATCCCGAACGGCTCGTCTCGGCGATCGTCATCGCCAGCGCGGCGCGTCATTCGGCGCAAAACATCGCCTTCCACGAAGTCGGCCGCCAGGCGATCATGGCCGATCCCGACTGGCAGGGCGGCCAATATTATGCCGCGCACGCCCCGACCAAGGGGCTGGCGGTGGCGCGGATGGCCGCGCACATCACCTATCTGTCGGAAGCCGGGCTGACCGAGAAGTTCGGCCGGCGCCTGCAGGCGCGCGATGCGAAAAGCTTCGGCTTCGACGCCGATTTCCAGGTCGAATCCTATCTGCGCTATCAGGGGCTGGCCTTCACCGACCGCTTCGACGCCAACGCCTATCTCTACATCACGCGCGCGATGGATTATTTCGACCTCGCCGAAGCGCATGGCGGGCGGCTCGCCGCGGCCTTCGCCGGCGCGGGCGACGTGCGGTTCACGCTGGTCAGTTTCGACACCGACTGGCTCTATCCGACCGCCGAATCGCGGCGCATCGTCCAGGCGCTGCAAAGCGTCGGCGCGGCGGCGAGCTTCGTCGAACTGTCGGCGCCCTTCGGCCACGACAGCTTCCTGCTCGACGTGCCCGCGCTCGATCGCCTCGTCGCCGGCGCGCTGCGGAACGGCGGCTGACGATGGCGCTGCGCCCCGACCTCGCCATCATCGCTGACGCGGTGCCCGCGGGAACGCGCGTGCTCGACGTCGGCTGCGGCGACGGCACGCTGATCGCGGCGCTGCGCGACAAGGGCGTCGACGCGCGCGGGCTGGAGATCGACCCCGCCAACGTCACCGCGGCGATCGCGCGCGGCCAGTCGGTGGTGCAGGGCGACGCGAACCACGACCTCGGCGAGTATCCGGCGGGCGCCTTCGATTATGCGATCCTGTCGCAGACCTTGCAGACGACCGAGCGCCCCGACCGGGTGATCGAGGAGCTGCTGCGCATCGCGCCGCACGCCTTCGTCAGCTTTCCCAATTTCGCGCACTGGCGCATCCGGCTCGCGCTGCTGTGGAACGGGCGGATGCCGGTGACGCGGCTGCTGCCCGTCGCGTGGTATGAGACGCCGAACATCCACCATCTGACGGTCAGCGATTTCCGCGAGCTGCTGCGCGAGCGCGGCATCGTCGTCGAGCGTGCCTGGTATCTGTCGGGCGACCGGCCGACGAGCGCCGCCGCGGCGAGCTGGCGCGCCGAGCACGCGATCTTCCTGATCTCGCGCGGCTGAAGCGGCGCGCTCCCGAGTGCGCCCGATGGCCTGCCCGTTCCCCGGCGAAAGCCGGGGTCCAGATGGCATGGCGCTATTCCGCGTGGGCCCCGGCTTTCGCCGGGGAATGGTTCCTTGTCAAAAGGGGGCAATTGCGACCCGAGTTTCGGGTGACACCGCGGGGCAAAGCGGAATCCCTGCCATGGCTATACCGGCAGGGCGCGCTCGTTCTTGAGCGTTTCCATGGCGAAACTCGCACTCACGTCGCTGAGCGCGACCTTGGCGATCAGTTTCTTGTAGACCCGATCATAATCTTCCATGCCCGCGACGTGCAGCTTGAGCAGATAGTCGGTGTCGCCCGCCATGCGATAGATTTCGACGATTTCCGGGTGCGCCGACGCGGCCTCGCGAAAGCGCGACAGCCAGGCGAAGCTGTGATCGCCGGTCTTGATCGCGACGAACACCGTCAGTCCCAGACCGACCGCCTGCGGATCGAGCAGCGCGATCCGCCGCGTGATGACGCCCTCGGCCTCGAGCCGCTTGACGCGCCGCCACACGCTGTTCGTCGATAGCTGCACCGCCGCGCCGAGCTGTTCGAGCGAAAGCGAGGCATCCGCCTGTAATTTGCGAAGCAGGCGGCGATCTGTCTCATCCAGTTCGACCATATGAGGATTTATAGGAATATTTTCCCGGATATGCCAGCATAATCGGGGAATTCTGCGATGATTTCATCGCGCCCGCTTTGCTAGGCCCGTCCTGTCGAAATCTGGAGGACGCCGCCATATGAATGCTGTTACCGCCTTCCGCTCACCGACGGTCGCCACCGGGCTCGGGCTCGACGCGTTGATCGGCAACACGCCGCTGATCCGGCTCGACCTTACCGTCGCGGGGCGCGCGTGCCGCATCTTCGCCAAGGCCGAGTTCCACAGCCTGACGGGATCGACGAAGGACCGGATGGCGGCATCGGTCATCCTGCGCGCGCGCGAACGCGGCGAGCTGGCGCCCGGCCAGGCAATCGTCGAGATGACCAGCGGCAACGCCGGCATCGCGCTGGCGGCGATCGGCACCAGCCTCGGGCACAAGGTGACGATCTTCATGCCCGACTGGATGAGCGAGGAACGGCGCGGCCTGCTGCGCTCCTTCGGCGCCAACCTGCGGCTGGTGAGCCGCGACGAGGGGGGCTTTTGCGGCGCGCTAGACCTGAGCGAAGCCTATGCGGCGGAGCGCGGGGCGTTCCTGACGCGGCAGTTCGCCAATGCCGACAATGTCCGCGCGCATCGCGACGGCACGGGGACCGAGCTGCTACGCCAGCTCGCCGCGCTCGGGCTGCGGCCCGATGCCTTTGCGGCTGGGGTCGGGACCGGCGGCACCGTCATGGGGGTCGCCGAATGCTTCGCGGCGGCGGGGATCGCGGCGTCGGTCCACCCGGTCGAGCCGCTCGAATCGCCGACGCTGTCGACCGGGCACAAGGTCGGCCATCATCGCATCCAGGGCATTTCCGACGAGTTCATCCCGCCGATCGTGCGGCTCGACCGGCTCGCGCGGCCGGTGGCGATCTCCGACAGCTGCGCGATCCGTATGGCGCAGCGGCTGGGAAGCGAGCTTGGCATGGGGGTCGGCATCTCGAGCGGCGCCAACCTGCTCGCCGCGATCGAGGTCGCGCGCGATCTGGACGAGGCGGCCGTGGTGGCGACGGTCTTTTGCGACAACAGCCTGCGCTATCTGTCGACCGATCTCGCGCGCGAGGAGCCGGCACGGCCGGGCTCGATCGTCGGCGACGTCCGCTTCGACCATGTGTCTATGATCCGGGCTTGCTGAGGCAGCCAGTCCTTCGCCGCCTCTGCGAGCTTGTACGGAAGGAGCGCCCATCGGTATATGCCGGCCGTGGATGACGATTTCGGGCAACGCAACAAATGGCTGGCACGCCATGTCCTTCCGCGGGAAGGTGCGTTGCGCGCCGCGATCGCGCGCTGGCGCTTGCCCGACGGCGTCGATGCCGATGACATTGTCCAGGAAGTCTTCGGGAATCTGGCGGAGGTCGACGACCATGCCGCCATCCGCAACGTCGGCGCCTATATGCGCGGCATCGCGCGGAACATCGTTCTTGCCTACTGGCGTCGGTCGCGGGTCGTATCGATCCAGGCCGTCGAAGATCTGGAGCAACTGGCGATTCCGTCCGACGAGGCGTGGGTTGACGAACAGGTATCGGATCGTCAGCAGCTCCACAGGCTCGCCCTCGCCGTCGGCGAACTGGAAGAGCCGGGACGGTCGATCTTTTTGCTGCGTTTCGTCGAGGAGATGACGCAAAGAGAGATTGCGGACCGACTGAGCATCAGCGAGGATCGCGTCCAGCGCAGTCTCGTGGCGATGCTGGTCGATCTGGCGGCTTTGCTCGGTCGGCGCGGAAAACGACCCCGTCGCGCATCTCATAGGGGGACGGCCGTCTTGGCAGGTGAAGGTGATGGAACGGCGCGAGTCGAGCGCAGAGATTGATCGGGCGGCCGCCGATTGGGCCTTGCGACGCCATGGCGCCCCCCTGGGTGAAATGGAAGAGGCCGAGCTTCAGTCCTGGCTCGCCGCCGATATCCGGCGTCGCGGCGCTTTCGCGCGGTTCAACGCGGTGCTGGCCGAGGCGAATCGGGTCAAGGCGCTTGGCCGCGATTTCGACGGTGACGATTATGTCGCGACCGGCGGCCAGGCGATGCTTTCCATGGCAGAGCCCGGCGGGCAGGGGGCGGCGCGCGGACCGGATCGGCGGCGCTTTCTGGCGCGGGCAGGCGGGGTCGGGATGGCCGCGGCGATCGCCGTGCTGTTCGGCGAATCCTATTGGCGCACGCTATCGGGCCTTTATGCGACCGAGCGGGGCGAAGTGCGATCGATGCCGCTCTCCGACGGCTCGCGCTTGACCCTGAATACGGCCACCGCGGTCAAGGTTCGCATGACCGAGCGGCGGCGGCGCGTCACGTTGGAGCATGGCGAAGCGGTGTTCGATGTCGCCAAGGATCGCGCGCGCCCTTTCGTGGTGATCGCCGGCGATACCGAAGTAGAGGCGGTGGGAACGAGCTTCGTGGTGCGGCGTCTGCCCGGCCAGCCGACCCGGATCATCGTATCGGAAGGAATCGTCGAGGTGCGCGTGCGCGAAGGCGGGCAGATGCGGTCGCGCCGCCTTGCAGCCGGCATGCGCGCCGACATCGGCCCGGACCACGACATTCGGACGGCCTCGGTCGACAAGAACGCGTTCGGGCGCGAACTGGCATGGCGCGACGGCAATCTGGTGTTCGAGAATCAGCCGCTTCGCGAAGCCGCCGCCGAATTCGCCCGCTATAGCGATCAGCGCATCCGTTTCGCCGACGAGGCGATCGCGGAGGAGACGATCACCGGGCTATATCCGGCGGACGATCCGCTGGGATTTGCCCGTGCTGTCGCTCAAAGCCTTGATTTGAAGGCATATCCCGATTCACGGGGAATCGTGTTGACCCGCGATGCCCAAAAAAATCTCCCGTCTGCTGCGGAAACATCTTCCCCCGCGCAACAATAGATACGGAGGGAGGCGTCCGGTCCGGGGGCGCATCCATATGGAGGGGGATTTCGATGGAAAAGATGCGTGCGGCCCTGATTTGCGGGGCGGCTGTAGTCGGTCTGGCGCTTCCCGCGGCTGCCGCGGCGCAGCAGCGGACCTTCAATCTCGAACAACAGAGCGGGTCCAGGTCGATCCCAGAATTCGCGAGGCAGGCCGGAGTTCGCATCGTGGCGCCGGGCCGCACGCTGTCCAAGATCACGACACCGCGGCTCGTCGGATCGCACGACGTGCGCGAAGCGCTCCGCAAACTACTTGCCGGCACCGGCCTGCGCGTGGTGTCGGACAACGGGACGACGATCACGCTGGCGAACGCCGATGTCGGCACGCGCATGGCGCCGACGCCCGCCCGCGTCGTCGCCCAGACTTCCGCGCCCGTTGCGGCGCCCTCGCGGCGTGCCGTTCCCGCCCCGGCGACGGAAACCGGCCCCGACGAGGTGCCTGACGGTGAGGAAATCATCGTCACCGGGTCGCGTGTCGAGCGCAGCGCGGTGGCAGCCGCATCGCCCGTCACCACGCTGTCGGACAAGCGGATCATGAATTCGGGCGTCGCCAATATCGGCGATCTTCTGATGCAGACGCCATCGATTTCCGTGGGCGAAGGATCGCGCAATTCGACGCAGGTGTTCCTCAATCTGCGCGGTCTCGGCGTCAATCGCACTCTGACCGTCATCGACGGTCGCCGTCGCGTGTCGGGATCGCCGGTATCCTCCGCTGTCGACATGTCGATCTATCCCGCGGCCCTGATCGAGCGGGTCGAGATCGTGACCGGCGGTGCGTCGGCCATCTACGGTGCCGACGCCGTCACCGGTGCAGTCAACGTCATCCTGAAGCGGGATTTCGAAGGCCTGCAGGCGAACGGGCGCGTCGGCGTGACCGGTGAAGGCGGATCGAAGGACTATGTCGCATCGGTGATCGGCGGCGGCCGTTTCGTCGACGGGCGCGGATCGGTGACGCTGGGCGTGGCCTATCAGCGTGTCGAACCGCTGCGGACGCTGCAGCGGCGCTTCTATCGCGAGAACGGCGACATCACGCTGAGCGCCAACCCCAAGAATACGGGTCCCAAGGACGGCATTTTCGACCAGATCGTCTATACCGACGCCGTCTTTCCCGCCTATGCCTATGACGGCGTGTTCGCGCTCGGCGGAAAGCGATACGTCGTCGATCAGGGCCAGCTCCGCCTGACGCGGCACGACGCCGCGCCCAACGGCGTGTTCGGGTCGGTCGCACAGGGCGGTGACGGCTATAACAACGTCGATTTCGATTATCTGCGCCGACAGGTCCAGACCGTGTCGGCGATCGGTCGGCTCGGCTATGAGGTCGCCGACGACATGCGGCTGTTCGTCGATTTCGAATATGCCAACAAGCGTGCGAACTCGCCCGGCGTCGGCGATTTCGATCTGGGGTCGACGATCCGCATCGACAATCCGTTCGTGCCGCAGGCGCTGCGCGACCTGATGATCGACAATGGTGTTCAGCAGATCACCGTGACGCGGTCGAGCCGCGACCAGGGCGTGCGCAACGATCGGACAGACGCCGACGTCCTGACAGTCGCGGGCGGGATCGAAGGCCATCTGGACAATGGCTGGAGCTACACCGCCTTCGCGCAGCACGGCAGTTATCGCCAGAACACGCAGACGACCGGGCGCCGCATTGCCGCACGCTATGCCGAGGCGATTGACGTGATCAGCGATCCCGTCACCGGTGACCCCGTCTGCCGCAGTGCAACGGCGCGCGCCGCCGGCTGCCTGCCGGTGAACATCCTGGGCGAGACCGTCTCCAGCGCGCAGGCGCTCGACTATTTCAAGCCGGTGCTCAAGACCTTCTTCCAGCAGACGCAGGATCTGGCGGGCGTGCAGTTCAAGGGCGACGTGCTCGAATTGCCGGCCGGGATGGTGAAGGCGGCGTTCGGCGGCGAATGGCGCCGCGAGCGCCTGCAGCGGCAGGACGATGCGCTGGCGCTCAGCGGTGCGATCCTGTTCATGACCGGCACGCAGCCGGTCGATGCCGGCTTCGAGGTGAAAGAGGTGTTCGGCGAAGTCGTGGTGCCGCTGCTTGCCGACCGCCCTTTCTTCAAGTCGCTGGAAATCGAGGCTGCGGCGCGCGCGTCCGATTATAGCACGATCGGTTCGACCGTCGCGTGGAAGGCCGGCGCCAACTGGGCTTTCAACGACACGATTCGCATCCGTGGCTCGGTGGCGCGCAGCGTGCGTGCGCCGAACCTGTTCGAGCTCTATAATCCGGGCGTGCTCGGGACGATCGGCACGTTGCAGGATCCCTGCACCGCGGCGCTGATCAACGCGAGCGACAACCGGACCAGAAACTGCCGCGCAGCGGGTGTGCCGGTGGGTTATGTCGATCCGACGATCGGGTCCACCAAATCGCTGCTGACCGGCGGCAATCGCGACCTGCACGAAGAAAAGTCGACGTCCTATACGGCGGGCCTGATCCTGACGCCGGCTTTCCTGCCGGGACTGACCTGGACGACCGACTGGTGGCGCATCCGTATCAACGGCGCGACCAGCTCGATCGATGCGCAGACCGCCGCGAACAGCTGCTACGACGCTTCATCGCTCGACAATGTCTATTGCTCGCTGATCGAGCGCGGCGGGTTCGACCGCATCGGCAACGGCAATGCTCATTCGATCACGCTGGTGCGCCAGAACGTCATCAACGTCGGACGCCTCGACGCCTCGGGGGTCGACACACAGATCGGCTATACGCATGCGCTCGGCGTAGGGCGGCTGCAACTGCTGTTCAACGGCACCTATCTGCTGAAGAACGAACTGCTCGGCCGGGCCAATGATCCGACGACCCTGCTGGTCGAGGATGGCGAGGTCAGCAATCCGCGCTTCCGGGGAACGGCCCAGGTCAATTATTCGCACAAGCCGTGGTCGATCGGCGCGGTCGGACGCTTCATCAGCGCCGCAAAGGCAGACCAGCAGGCGAGCAGGGAATTCCGTGATCGCAACGATGCGAGCGCCCGATTCTACCTCGACCTGAACCTCGGTTACGGCGTTTCGGAATCCGTCTCACTCTTCGCGGGGGTCAACAATGTGACCGCGGCCAATCCGCCGGTCCTGCCCGAAGCCGTACAGGCGGCGCGGTCAGGGTTGTACGACGCGCTGGGCCGCGTCTTCTTCCTCGGCGGTTCGGTGACGTTCTAGCCCCGCCCGGCCCGATATCTTTCAATCTCTTTTCAAAGGATGTGAAGATGGCTGTTTCTCGCCATTGGAAAGGCCTGCTGCTGGCGACGTTGCTGCTTCCGGTGCAACCCGCGCAGGCGATGGAAGGCGCGCCGACCTCCGAACAGGTCCTGCGCGACCGCTATACGCGCGCCGCCGTGCTGCAAGGCGCCAACGTCCGCCTGCTTCGGAACCTCACCATCAGGCCGAACTGGATCAACGGCACCGATATCTTCTGGTTCGAACGGCAGGAGGAGGGCGGGAAGCGGTTTCTGATCGCCGATGTCGAGCGGCGCATGCAGCGGGATGCCTTCGATCATGACGCGGTGGCCGCCGCGCTGACCCGCGCCTCGGGCAAGTCGGTGGCTGCGAGTGCTCTTCCGCTGTCCGACCTCCGGTTCGACGCGAATCTGCGCGGGATGACGTTCGATGCGCTTGGCAAGCGCTGGCGCTATGGCGAAGGGCAGCCCGATCTGATCGCATTGGGTGATGTCGCCCCGGCACCGATGTCGGTGTCGCCCGACGGCCGCCTTGGCGCCTATCGCAAGGGGAACGATATCTGGCTGCGCGACCTGACGACGGGAAGCGACCGGCCGCTGACCAGCGATGGCGAGCGCTTCCATGCCTATGGCGCGGACACCGACGCACTGAGCAATCCGGCCGCCCCGGTGCAGGTCGCCTGGTCCCCCGATTCGCGCCAGTTGCTGGCGACGCGGCTCGACGAGCGGAATGTTGCCGAACTGCCGATGGTCGATTTCGCGCCGAAGGACGGCTCGCCGCGGCCCGTCGCCTACAGCCGGCGGGTCGCGCTGCCGGGCGACCCCCATGTTCCGATGTTCGAAATGATGGCGATCGACGTCGCGTCGGGGCGGATCGTGCGCGCCGACTATCCGGCGTTGCCGTCGGTCCGCATGAATCACCCGCCGATTTCGAGCAACCTCGCCTGGTTCGGGTCCGCGAACCAGGCCTATTTCGTCGATGTCGCGCGCGACGAGCGGCGGGTGACTGTCGTTGCCTTCGATACCGTCACCGGCGCTACCCGACCCGTCTTTACGGAGACGAACGAGGCCTGGCTGGAGCTGGGGGCGAATTTCTTCGATCCGGTGCCGATCGTGCCGCTGCCCGGCAGCGAGGACATAGTCTGGTATTCGCAGCGTTCGGGAATTGGACAGCTTTACGTCTATGACCTGAAAACGGGACGGATGAAGCGGCAGCTGACCAAGGGCAGCACGCCGGTCCGCGAGGTGATCGGGTTGGCAGACGGCGGGCGACGGCTGATCTTCTCACGCGGCAGCACGCGCCCCGGCGGCGATCCCTATCAGCGCGAACTGGCTTATGTCGAACTGGCGAGCGGCCGAACGCGCCTGCTGGAGCAGCGCGACGCCGATCTTGCCGCGATCCCGAACATTGGCGCGCGGATCACGGTCGACCCCGAGAGGCGCGTCAACCGGCCGACGGCGCTGTCGCCCAGCGGGCGCTATCTGATGCGCACTGCCGGACGGGTCGACGGCGTAGCGGACAGCGACGTGATCGACCTCGACGGCCGCGCGGTCCTGTCGATCGCGCGCGCCGATACGTCGGCGATGCCGCAGGGCTGGCGCTGGCCGACACCGGTGCAGCTTGTCGCGGCGGACGAAAAGACGCCGATCAGCGGCTTGCTGTTCAAACCGTCCTTCTGGACCGCCGGCGAGCGCTATCCGGTCATCGATTACATCTATGGCGGGCCGCAGATGGCCAATGTGCCGCACCGGACGGCAAGCCGCGCCTATCTGGAGGCCGCGTCGCTTGCGGAACTGGGCTTCATCGTCGCGATCATCGACGGCCGCGGCACGCCCGAGCGCTCGCGCGCCTTTCACGAACATGCGTGGCGCCAGATCGACCATGCGAGCGAATTGGCCGACCATGTCGCCGGCCTTCGCCAACTCGCCGACCGTGAGCCGTCGATCGACCTCGAACGGACGGGGATCTATGGATTTTCGGGGGGCGGTTACATGACTGCAATGGCGATGCTGCGCTTCCCCGAATTCTTCAAGGTTGGCGTCGCCGGGGGAATGAACGCTGACCAGCGGTTGTTCTGGCATAGCTGGGGCGAACGCTTTCAGGGCATGCCCGACGGGAATAATTACGAGCAGCAGGCACTGGCGACCCATGCCGACCGGCTACGGGGCAAGTTGCTGATCATCCACGGCCTCAATGATTTCTGGGTGCATCCCGCCGGTGTCTTCCAGTTCATGCAGGCGCTGCAGGACGCGCACAAGGACTTCGATACCGTGCTGATGCCACAGGAGGGGCACGCGCTGACCGGCTATGCCCAGCGGCGGATGTGGAGCTATTTCCTCGAGCATCTGCGGGAGGAGCATCTGCCGGCCGGATTGCATCATCAAAGCCAGCAGGAACTCGGCAGCTTGCGCACGGCGACGCAATTGCGGAGCGTGGCGACCGACAAATGACCGCGACGGGGTTCGGCCGCCGCGCGGTGCTGCTGTCGCTCGCCGCGACGGTTTCGGCCTGCGCCGCGCCGCGTCCGACACTCGTCCACCGCCCGCGCGTCGCGCTGCTGACGCCGCTGGGGACGATCGTGATCGAAGTTCGCAACGATGTGGCGCCGCTGTCGGGCGGCGATTTCCTGCGCTATGTCGATGCCGGCAAATATACGGGCGCGCACTTCTTTCGCGCGGTGCGCGAGGACAATGATCTATCGGATCAGAAAATCTCGGTCATCCAGGCCGTCACGGCGCCGGGTGTCGAAAGCTTTCCGCCGATCGCGCACGAGGACACACGGCAGACCGGGCTGCGGCACGTGGCGGGCACCATATCGCTGGCGCGTGGAGCGCTGGGGACGGCGTCGGGTGCGACCTTCTTCATCTGCGCCGATGCTTCCCCGGCGCTCGACTACGGCGGCGGGCGCCATCCCGATGGGCTGGGATTCGCAGCCTTCGGACAGGTGACCGCGGGGATGGACATCGTCCGGGCGATCCAGCAGAGAAGAACGAACGGGGCGTCGCAATCGCCGGTCATGACCGGCCAGATTCTCGAGCAGCCCATCGCGATCACGCGCGCCGTGCGCGTGTGATATCGACAGGAGCGGGGGAGAAGACGGATGCGCTATACTTATTCGTGGCTGACAGTGCTGGCGCTTGCAGCGCCCGTCGCGGCGCAGGCACAGGCGCCGGCGAACAGCGCCGACGAGCAGCTTCGCGCGCTCTATGAGGCCGAATGGGCGTGGCGTGGTACCGAGCTGGGCCATTGGCGCGGCGATGACGAGACCGGGCCGCTCGACCATTTCCCCAGGGTGGATGCCGCGAGCCAGCAGGCGCGCGTTGCGCATTGGGCGGATATTCTGAAGGCGCTCGACCGGATTCCGGTCGACCGGCTGTCGCCCGAGGAACGGATCAACGCCGCGGTGTTCCGCACCAGCCTGGAGGCGTTCGTCGCCAACGGGCGGTTCCGCACCTGGGAAATGCCGTTCAACGCCGACAGCCAGTTCTGGGCGGGCATCGCGGCGCGCACCCCGTATCGGACCGAGGCGCAATATCGGCGCTACCTCGCCCGTCTTTCCGACCTGCCGCGCTATTTCGACGAGCAGATCGTCAATATGCGCGCGGGGCTGAAGCGCGGCTTCAGCGTGCCCGGGGTGACGCTGGCGGGGCGCGACAAGTCGATCGAGGCGCATATGGTCGCCGATCCCGAAGGCAATCCCTTCTGGGGGGCGTTCGCCGATCTGCCGGCCGCGATCCCGGCGAGCGAGAAGGCCGCGATCCAGGCCGAGGCGAGGCAGATCATCGCGCAGAAGATCGTCCCCGCCTATGCGAAGCTGCTCGAATTCTATCGCAACGAATATCTGCCGCAGGCGCGCAAGACGCTGGCGGCCGAGGCGATGCCCGACGGCAAGGCCTTCTATCAGGCGCAGATCCGCGAATATACGACGACCGACCTCACCCCGGAGCAGATCCACCGCATCGGCCTCGAAGAAGTGGCGCGCATCACCGCCGACATGGAGAAGACCCGGGAAGCCGCCGGGTTCAAGGGCGACCTCAAGGCGTTCATCCATTTCCTGCGCACCGACCCGCAATTCTATGCGCGGACGCCCGACGAGCTGATGGGCGTGTCCGCCTATACCGCCAAGCGGATGGACGGGCTGCTCCGCACCACCATCGGCTTCCTGCCGCGCTACCGCTTCACCATCCGGCCGGTGCCCGATGCGATCGCGCCCTTCTTCACCGCGGGCCGCGGCGGGCGCGAGGCGTGCCTGATGAACACCTATGACCTGCCGTCGCGCCCGCTGTATCAGATTCCGGCGCTGACGCTCCACGAATGCACCCCCGGGCACAGCCTGCAGGGGGCGATCGCGATGGAGGCGCCCGTTCCCGACCGGCCCGAGTTCCGCAAGCAAACCTATTTTTCGGGCTATGGCGAGGGGTGGGGGCTCTACACCGAATGGCTGGGCAGCAAGATCGGCATCTATCGCACGCCCTATGAGGAGTTCGGCCGCCAGTCCTACGAAATCTGGCGCGCCTGCCGTCTCGTCATCGACACCGGCATCCACCATTATGGCTGGACGCGCGATCAGGCGATCGCCTACCTCGCCGATCACAGCGCGCTGTCGCGGCACGAGGTGGAGACCGAGGTCGACCGCTATATCAGCTGGCCGGGACAGGCGCTCGCCTACAAGCTGGGCGAGCTGGCCATCCGCCGCCAGCGCGCGAAGGCCGAAGCGGCGCTGGGTCCCGCCTTCGACCAGCGCTGGTTCCACGACAAGCTGCTGAGCCTCGGGTCGGTGCCGCTCGACATGTTCGAGCAGGAAATGGAGCGCTGGACCGCCGAGGGCGGCAAGAACCCCTTCCCCGGCGCGGTCTGATCGCGCCGGCGGCCGGCCGAAACAGGACGGCCGAGGCCGGACAGGCTCGAACGGCGCTTTGTCAGCTGGCAGCGAGGCGGAGCAGGCCGTCGATGTCGATATGGTCCGACAGCGTTTCGGCGATCGCGTCGAGCGCGGCATCGACGTCGGCGCCATGGTCGTGCGCGCGGGCCGCGACCCCGATATGGGCGAGCAGCGCGCGGCGGAGCGCCGGCGCGGCGAACAGGCCGTGGAGATAGGTTCCCATCACCGTTCCGCCCGGGTCGATCGCGCCGTCGGCGCCGCCTCCGTCGAGCCTGGCGAAGGGCGCCGCGGTGCCGGGGCCGCGCGTCTCCCCCATGTGCATCTCATACCCCTCGACCGGGACGCCCAGCGCTTCGCCGTGGACGCGGCGCAGGACCTTCACGGGGGAGAGGGTGGTCGTCACGTCGAGCAGGCCGAGCCCCTCGACCTCCGACGGCACCCCCTCGATGCCGTGCGGATCGGCGATGCGGCGGCCGAGCATCTGATAGCCGCCGCACAGGCCGACGATCAGACCGCCGCGCCGATGATGCGCGCGGATGTCGATGTCCCAGCCTTCGGCGCGCACCGCCGCGAGGTCGGCGATCGTCGCCTTCGATCCGGGCAGGACGACGATCGCGGCCTCGGCGGGGATCGGGCGCCCGGGCGGCACCATGACGAGCTCGATGCCGGGTTCGAGCCGAAACGGGTCGAGGTCGTCGAAATTGGCGATGCGCGGCAGGATCGGGCAGGCGACGATCCGGCGGCCGCTGTCGGGCATGGAGCGCCGGTCGAGGATCACCGCATCTTCGCTCGGCAGGCGGGCGGCGGCGGGCAGCCAGGGAATGATGCCGAAGCCGCGCCACCCGGTCCGCGCCTCGACCGCGCGATAGCCGTCCGCGAACAGCGCCGGGTCGCCGCGAAACTTGTTGACCAGGAAGCCGCGGATCATCGCGGCGTCGGCGGGGTCGATCACCGCGCGCGTGCCGACCAGCGACGCGATCACGCCGCCGCGGTCGATGTCGCCGACCAGCACCACCGGCACCCCCGCCGCCCGCGCGAAACCCATGTTGGCGATGTCGCCGGCGCGCAGATTGATCTCGGCGGGCGACCCCGCGCCCTCGACGAGCAGGAGGTCGCATTCGGCGCGCAGCCGGTCGTGGCTCTGCATCACATCGGCCAGCAGCGTGCCGCGTGCTTCGCGGAAATTGTTGCTGCCCAGCGTGCCGCGCACCCGGCCGTGGACGATCAGCTGCGAACTGCGGTCGGCCTGCGGCTTCAGCAGCACCGGGTTCATGTCGCTGTGCGGTTCGACGCGGCAGGCAAGCGCCTGAAGCGCCTGCGCGCGGCCGATTTCTCCGCCGTCGGCCGTCACCGCGGCGTTGTTCGACATGTTCTGCGGCTTGAAGGGGCGGACGCGCAGGCCGCGGTTGGTCCAGGCGCGGCACAGCCCGGCGACGAGCACCGACTTGCCGACATCCGATCCCGTGCCTTGCAGCATCAGCGCGCCGCTCATTCGCGGCTGCGCCCCAGCGCGGTGATCGTCGGCCAGGCGCCGCCAAGGTCGACCTCGGCCTCTATGCCATAGACCGCGCGCAGATTCGCGCGCGTCAGCACCGCGGCGGGCGGACCGTCGGCAACGATCGCGCCCTTGTCGATCAGCAGCAGCCGGTCGCAATAGCGCGCCGCCATGGTCAGGTCGTGGAGTACCGCGATGACGAGGCCGCCGCCGTGCGCTTCGCCGCGCAGCAGGTCCATGACGTCGATCTGGTGGCCGGGGTCGAGGCTGGCGAGCGGTTCGTCGGCGACCAGCATCGGCGCTTCGACCGCCAGCGCGCGGGCGAGAAGGATGCGCGCGCGCTCGCCGCCCGACACGTGGGTCGCGTCGCGATCCCGCAGGTCGAGCACCCCGGCGCGCGTCATCGCGCGCTCGATCGCGGCGAGGTCGGCGGCGCCCGGGCGCGACATCGGGCCGAGGTGCGGCAGGCGGCCGAGCCCGACGAGCCGCTCGACGGTCAGCGGCCAGTGGAGTGTCTGGCCCTGCGGCAGATAGGCGGCGCATCGCGCCAGCGTCGCGCGCGGCATCGCGGCGACGTCGGCGCCGTCGATGCGGATGCGCCCGGTGCTCGGCACCAGCGCGAGCAGCGCGCACGCCAGCGTCGACTTGCCCGCGCCATTGGGGCCGACGATGCCGGTGAGCGTGCCCCCGGCCAGCGCCGCGCTGACGTCGCGCACCACGGGGCGCCGCCCGAGGCGGACATCGACATGATCGAGCGTCAGCGTCACCACAGCCGGCGCTCGCGCATCAGGTGGAACAGGAAGACGGGCACGCCCAGAAAGGCGGTCACGACGCCCAGCTTGAGCTCGCTGGTCGTATCGATCAGCCGCACCGCCAGGTCGGCGAGCGTCAGCAGCGCCGCGCCGCCGATCGCCGAGGGCAGCAGGATCGCCGACGGGCTGCGGTCGGTCAGCGGGCGGATCAGATGCGGGACGATCAGCCCGACGAAGCCGATCGCGCCCGACACCGCGACCGCGCCGCCGACCCCGATCGCGGTGCCGAGCAGCAGGCGCAGGCGCGTGCGGGCAAGGTCGACGCCGAGCGCCTGCGCACCGTCCTCGCCCAGCGTCAGCGCGTCGAGCGCGCGCCCGTTCCACAGCAGCAGCGCCATCCCGGCGCCGATGCACGGCAGCGCCGCCCACAAATGGCCGAACGAACGATTTTCGAGGCTGCCCATCAGCCAGGTCATGATCTCCATCGCCGCGAAGGGGTTGGGCGACAGGTTGAGCGCGAGGCTGATGCCCGCCCCCGCGAGCGTGCCGACGGCGATGCCGGCGAGGATCAGCGTCAGCGGGCTTTCGGAGCGGCCCGCGAGCGCGAAGAGCAGCGCGAGCGACAGCAGCGCACCGGCGATCGACAGCAGCGGCAGCGCCGCAGGGTGAAGATTGGCGAGCCCGAAATAGAGCGCGGCGACCGCGCCAAGCGCCGCGGCGTTCGAGGTGCCGAGCACCGACGGCTCGGCGAGGGGATTGCGCAGATAGCCTTGCAGCGCCGCGCCCGCGAGCCCGAGCATGGCGCCGACCGCGAGCCCGACCAGCAGGCGCGGCAGGCGCAGGTCGAAGAGGATGACGGTCGCGACATGATCGCCGCGGCCGGATGCGGCGGCAAACAGGCGGGCGAGCGGCAGGTCGACGGTGCCGAAGCACAGCGAAGCTGCCGCCACGCCGCATGCAAGCGCGAGCAGCGCCAGCGTCAGCCGCCGGGGCGATCGGGCGTCGCGCATCGTCATCGGCGCGCGCCGTCGTGGCGCTGGATCTGCCCGGCAAGGCGGTGCACGGCCGCCCCATAAGCGGGGCCGCCGCAAACGGTCCACGCCTCCGGCACGCTGAGCCGCGGAATGCCCCGAAGCGCGGGATGATGCAGCATCTCGCTGCCCTGATCGGTGATGGTGTCGCTCGCGCTTTCGACGATCAGGAAATCGGGGTTCGCCGCCACCATCTCCTCGAGGCTCAGTTGCGACAGCGGCGGCTTGCCCAGCTTTGCGGCAAGATTGACCAGCCCGACGCGCCCCATCATTTCGTCGATCAGCGTCCCCGTCCCGGTCATGTAGCCGCGCCGCTGGTAATAGGCGGCGACCCGGCCGCGCCCCGGGCGGGGCACGCCGGCGAGGTCGCGCTCCATCCGCGCGATCAGCGCTTCGCCGCGCGCCGGATCGCCGAGCGCGGTCGCGGTCAGGCGGATCGTCCGGCGGATGACGTCGAAGCTGTCGGCGGTCGGCAGGTCGAGCGTCCGAAAGCTGCCGCGCGGCAGCGCCGCGACCGCCGCGCTGCCGCTCGCGGGCATGCCGACGATCAGGTCGGGCGCCGCGACCAGTATCTGTTCGGCGGCGTTGCGGATCAGCGGCAGCCCGCGCGCCGCCGCGGCGGCCGCGGACATGCCGGGGTCGGTCGCGTTGCGCGTCAGCCCGGCGATCCGGTCGCGGTCGGCGAGCGCGAGCAGCAGCTGGTCGGCGCACAGGTTGAGCGACACGACGCGCTGCGGCGCGGCCGGTGGCGTCGCCGGCGCCGCGCGGCCGCCCTGCTGCGCCCACAGTGCGCCGCCGCCGGCGAGCAGCAGCGCGAGCGCGGGCAGGGCGGCGTGCGGGGTCAAGCGGGTTCCTCTTCCCTCAGAAGCGCAGGCGGACGCCGCCATAGGCGGCCCGGCCCGGCGTCGCGATGCTGAAAACCTCCTCATAGTCGACCCCGAGCAGATTCTCGACGCGCCCGAAGACCGAGATGGCATCGGTCACCCGGTAATCGGCGCCAAGGTTGACGAGCACATAGTCCTTCATCGCGACCACGACCGGGACATAGCTGGGGTCGATATAGGCGAGGTCGGTCGTGCGGCCGTTGTAGCGCAGCGTCAGGGTCCCCGCAAAGCGCTGGTCGCTGCTCGACACGGTGGTGTTGAAGCTGGCGATATGCTTCGGCCGCCGCACTTCGGGCGCGCCGTTCTCGCGCGCCTTGATCCAGCTGTAGGCGAGGTCGAAGCGAAGCTGCGGCAGCGGCCGCGCGCTGGCGAAGGCCTCGATGCCGTGCTGCTTGCTCGTCGTCGCGCGGTTCGCCGGAGTCGCGGTGAAGTCGGGCGCCGGATAGTCGGTGAAGATCTCGTCCTTCAGCGTCGAATCGAACCAGGTCGCCCCGACCGTCGCCCAGTCGTCGGCGCCGAAGCTCTGCTCGATCCCCGCTTCCCAGCCCTCGGACTTTTCGGGTTTCAGGTCGGGATTGCCGATGTAGCGGCCGTCGATATAGCCGAACAGCTCGAAATAGCCCGGATTCTTGACCCCGGTGCCATAGGCGCCGCGGATGCGCGTGCCGGTCGGAAGGCGATAGCTGCCCTGGACGCGCCAGGTCGTCGCATCGTCGAAGCGGTTGTTGTCGTCGTGGCGCAGCGACGCGCCGAGCGAGAGCGCGCCCGCGGTCAGCTCATATTGGGCGACCAGCCCCAGATTGTCGGTGTGGCGCTTTCCCTGAAAGGCGCCCGGCGTCAGCGTGCGGAAGGCCTCGCGCTCGACATCGACCGCACCGGTCAGCCGGTGGGCGATCGCATCGGTCCCGAAGCGGATGCTCGAGGTCAGCGATCCCTTGTAGCGCTGTCCCTTGCTGCCATAGTCCAACCCGAAGGGGGAGCGGCCGTGGCGCGCGGTGTCGGAAAGCTGCCCCGACAGGCTGGTCACCCAGCGCCCGTCGAGCGCGGTCAGTTCGGCCGCCAGCAGGGCATGGAAGGATTCGGTCTCGACATGGACGCCGGGGCTGTCGACGATATAGCCGAAGCGCGGGCTCGTCGTATCATATTCGCTGTCGTCGTTGTCGGCGTCGCTGAAGCCATAGCGCAGCACGGCGTTCAGCCGGAAGGCGTCGCTCGGCGTCCAGCCCAGCTTCGCGCTCGCGCCGACCGTCTGCATCCCGACGTCGCGCACCCCGCCGCGCGCGGTCGGATAGCCGTTCGCGCCGTAATAGGTACCGGTGATCGCATAGTCGAAGCTGTCCGATGCGCCCGCGGCGCGGGCGCTGCCGGCGACGGTGCCGAACGACCCGCCCTCGATCCGGGCGCTCAGGCCCGGCGCCTCGCGTCCCGACAGGGTGATGTAATGGATCACGCCGCCGATCGCGTCGGAGCCATAGAGCGACGATTGCTGGCCGCGCAGCACCTCGATCCGCGCGGCGGGGTCGGCGAGCAGACCGCCGAAATCGAACTGGCCCTGATAGGGGTCGGCGACCTCGATGCCGTCGACCAGGACGAGGACGTGATTGGCTTCGCTGCCGCGGATGCGGATATCGGTCATGCCGCCGAGGCCGCCGGTGCGGCTGACCGCGACGCCGGGCACGTCGCGCAGCACGTCGGAAACGATGCGCGTCTGGCGCTGTTCGAGCGCTTCGCTGTCGATCGCCGTGACCGAGGCGCCGAGCTGGTCCGCCCGGACCCCTTCGCCCGAACGCGAGGCAGTGACGATGATCGCGTCGCCGGGGCGCGGGTCGGCGGCGGCATCGCCGGTCTGGGCCAGCGCCGGCGACGTCGCCGCCAGCGCCACGATGGAAAGGCCGTATTTCAACATGGGAGTCCCCCATGCGCCGAGAGCGAAGGCGGGGACCTGCCGAGCCGCGTGCGCGATCGACCGGCGCACGGGCGGCGGGCTGGCGCAAGGCGCCCGCATTTCGTGCCCCGAAGCGGCCCCGGCCGCTGGGTCGTCGCTCGACGGAGTTCTCCGTGCCCTGGCCTTTCCCTGGACCGAGGCATTGAGCGACCCGCGCCGGCAGGTCTCCTGGCTCGCGGGTCGTCGCTTGATGCACGCCTTCCCAGGTCGCCCCAGTGGCAGACCCGGTCGGGGACCGGGTCGGTGCATCGCGCTCGCCGCTTACAGTTGCAGGGACAGCCCCGGTTTCGAAGGCCCGGCCGGACCCCCTTACCGCGTTCCCTTTTAAGCCCCATCGGGGCACCGGCGCGATCAATGCAAGGTTGCCCTTGCGGCGCCCGCCCATAGCGCCTCGGCATATTTTGGCAATCGGCTTTTGCGGGGCCTGCGCGCTTGCCCGAACCGTCCGCCGGGACTAGGAGCGCGGCGTGGCCGATCTTTCCGCCTTCCGCCGACCGGGCTGGCTGCTGCTACCGGTGCTTCTCGCGCTGCTCGCGCGGGTGCTGGTCGCGCCGGGCTGGATGATCGGGCCCGATGCCGGGGGTTCGATCACCGTCCGCGTCTGTTCGGACCCGTCGAACCCCGGCGGGACGATGACCATCCCGGTCCAGACCGCGGGCGATCATCCCGATGGCGAGGGGCAGCAGCATTGCCCGTGGGGCGCGCTCGCGGTGGCGCCGATCGTGCCCGATGCCCCGGCACTGCCCGCGGCGCCGGCACCGGCCGCCCCCACGCCGCTGGCGATCCCCTCGCTCGGCTTCGCGCCGGGCATCGCCTCGCCGCTTCCTCCCAGCACCGGCCCGCCCGCCTTCGCCTGATTCAGACCGATCGCCGGCCGCGCTTCCGCGCGCGCCGGCCTTGCCTGATTTTCAGCGAAGGATTTTCCATGACCCGTTCCGTTACCCGCGCGGCGCCCCTGCCGGCGCTCGCCCTCGCCCTGTCGTTTTCCCCGGTGCCCTTTTCCCCCGCCGCTCACGCCGAGGAGGCGACGATCATCGTCACCGCGCCGACGCTCGCCGACGCCGCGCAGCAGCGCGCGGCGCAGACCCCCGGCGGCACCGATGTCGTCACGCATCAGGATTATGCCGACAAGACGATCGTGTCGCTGCGCGATACGCTCGCCTTCTCGCCCGGCGTCTACCTCCAGCCGCGCTATGGGCAGGAGGTGCGCCTCGCGATCCGCGGCTCGGGCCTCTCGCGCGGCTTCCACATGCGCGGCGTCACGCTGTTGCAGGACGGGGTGCCGATCAACCTCGCCGACGACAATGGTGATTTTCAGGAGCTGGAGCCGATCTTCTTCGACCATCTCGAAGTCTATCGCGGCGCCAATGCGCTGCGCTTCGGTTCGGGAACGCTGGGCGGCGCGATCAACGGCGTGACTCCGACCGGGCGCACCGCCCACGGCGTCTATCTGCGCGGCGACGCCGGCAGCTTCGGCCTGCTGCGCGGCCTGGTTTCGGCGGGCGTCGCCAGCGGGCCGGTCGACGCCTGGGGCGCGGTCAGCGCCGACACGTCGGACGGCGACCGCGACCATGCGCGGCGCCGCAGCCTGCGCTTCCACGGCAATGTCGGGCTAACGCTCGGCGACGGGGTCGCGACGCGCTTCTATGCGAGCATCAACCGCATCCGCCAGCAATTGCCGGGCGCGCTGACCGAGGCGCAGGCGCTGACCGCCCCGCGCGGCGCCAATGCGGGCAGCATCGCGGGCGATCAGCGACGCGACATCGATTCGCTGCGCTTGCAGAACCGCACCCGCTTCGACCTCGGCACCGCGACGCTCGAGGTCGGGGGTTTCGTCAACGCGAAATCGCTCTTTCACCCGATCTTTCAGCTGATCGACCAGAAATCGACCGACGTCGGCGGGTTCGCGCGGCTCGACTATGCCGCGGGGCCGGTCGAGGTGACGCTGGGGGGCGAGATTCGCCGTGGCAGCACCCACGCGCGGCAGTTCGTCAACGTCGCCGGCCGGCGCGGCGCGCTGACCCTCGACGCCGATCAGGAGGCGCGGACCGCGAACCTCTATGGCGAACTGCGCGTGCGGCCGGTGCCGCCGGTGACGCTGATCGCGGGGGGCGTCTATGCCGATGGCATGCGCAAGCGGCGCGTCGGCTTTTCGGCGACCCCGGCCGCCGACGGGCGCGTCGCGTTCGACGCCTTTTCGCCCAAGTTCGGCGTGCTGGTCGAACCGGCGGAGCATGTCCAGATCTTCGCCAACTACAGCCGCTCGGCCGAATTTCCCGGTTTCGGGGAGGTGTTCCAGTCGATCGGCATGCCGCCCGCCAGCGCGCTGATCGCCGACATCCGGCCGCAGCGCGCCTGGACGGCGGAGATCGGCACGCGCGGAACGATGGGTCCGGTGCGTTGGGACGTCGCCTGGTATCGCGCGGCGATCACCGGCGAGATGCTGCAATATACGGTGAACGGCAGCATCCCCGCCGCCACCTTCAACGCCGACCGGACGCTGCATCGGGGGGTGGAGGCCGGGCTGGAGCTGACCCTCGCACCCTGGCTGCGGCTGCGCCAGACCTATGCCTACAGCGACTTCCGCTTCCGGGGCGACGCGCAGTTCGGCGACAATCGCCTGCCGGTGGTGCCGAGGCATGTCTATCGGGCGGAGGTCCGCATCGGCGGCGAGGCGCTGCACGTCGCGCCGACGCTCGAATGGGTGCCGCAGGGACCGTGGGCCGATTATGCCAACCGGGTGCGCACGCCGGGCTATGCGCTGGTCGGCCTGACCGGCGGCGCGCGTATTACCGACGGGATCGACGCCTTCGTCGACGTCCGCAACATCGCCGGCAAGAAAGCGATCGGCGACGTCAGCGCGGTGATCGCCGCCGACGCCGCATCGGCGATCTATTACCCGGTCGAGCGCCGCGCCGTTTCCGCGGGCCTGCGCGCCCGCTTCTGACGCCGTGCTCCCGCATGCTCCTTCCGGCCGGGGGAGGGGCGTGCGGGAGCGACGGAACCTTGACGCGGGTCCGCGACTCTATGGAAAGGGGCGAAGCGGAAAGGAGAGCAGGCGATGACGAAGCGGTTCAGGATCGGCGATCATGTTCGCTGGAATTCGGAGGCGGGCCATGTCTCGGGAAAGATCATCAAGGTGCACACCGCCGACTTCGACTACAAGGGCCACACCCACCGCGCGTCGAAGGACGATCCGCAATATGAGATCAAGAGCGACAAGACCGACCATGTCGCGGCGCACAAGGGCGGCGCGCTCGAACGCATAGATGGCTGAGGCCGTCCCCTTCTTCACCATCGGTCATTCCAGCCGCTCGTTCGACGCGTTCGCCGAGCTGCTCGCGGACGCCGGCGTTCGCCACCTCGTCGATATCCGGCGGATGCCGCGATCGCGGTCGAACCCGCAGTTCAACGAGGACGTCCTGCCCGATGCGCTCGCGGCGCGCGGCCTGTCGTGGGAGCGCATCGCGGCGCTCGGCGGCCTGCGCAAGCGCGAGCGCGAGGTGCCGCGCGCGCTCAACGGATTCTGGACCAACGCCAGCTTCCACAATTATGCCGACTATGCGCTCGGCGCCACGTTTCGAGAGGGATTGGCGCATCTGATCGACGTCGGCCGTGAGCGCCGCTGCGCGATCATGTGCTCGGAAGCCGTCTGGTGGCGCTGCCACCGCCGCATCGTCGCCGACTATCTGATCGTGTCGGGCGCCGCCGTCGCGCACATCATGGAGCGCGGCCCGGAGCCCGCGCGGCTGACGCACGGGGCGATCCCGCGGTCCGACGGTTCGATCGTCTATCCCGCCCCCGCGCCGGAAAAAGGCGTATAGCGCGGGCGGCGCAGGCGCGCGACTCGGCGATCGGCAAAGGGGAGAGAAGGCGGCAATGGACGGGGTGAAGGCGGACGAGCCGTTCGAAAGCCTCGTCGAGGCCGTTCGCGCCTGCCGCATCTGCCGCGACGCGCCGCGCTACGGGCCGCCGCTGGGCCATGAGCCGCGCCCGATCCTGCAATTGTCGGAAAGCGCGCGCATCTGCATCGCGAGCCAGGCCCCGGGCATAAGGGCGCACACCAGCGGCCGGCCGTTCGACGACCCGTCGGGGGTGCGCCTGCGCGAATGGATGGGGATCGACGAGGCGCAATTCTATGACGCCTCGCGCGTCGCGATCCTGCCGATGGGCTTCTGCTTTCCCGGCGTCGGCGCCGGAGGCGACCTGCCGCCGCGGCGCGAGTGCCGCGAGATCTGGCAGCACCGGCTGTTCGCGCGGCTGCCCGACCTGAAGCTGCTGCTCGTCATCGGCGGTCATGCGCTGCGCTGGCATCTGGGTGCCGAATGGGCCCGGCGCGGCGTCACCCAAACCGTGCACGCCTGGCGCGAGATCGGCGCCGCCGGCGCATCGCCGCGCATCGTCCCGCTGCCGCACCCGTCGTGGCACAACAATCGCTGGCTCAAGACCCACGGCTGGTTCGAGCAGGACCTGCTGCCCGAGCTGCGGCGCGAGGTGCACGCCCTGCTGGTCTGATCGGGCGCGGAGCCCTTCCCGGCCGGCGGGCCGGGAAGGGACGATGGTCAGAAACCGAAGGCGATCCCGACCCGGCCGCCGGTGGTGCCCTTCACCGTCGATCCGGCAAAGCCGCCGCTGACGTAGACGCGCGGAGTCAGGCGCACGACGGCGGCGCCCGAGAAACCCTGTTCGCCCTGATAGGTGGCGAGGTTGAACGAGACCGAGACATTGCTGTCGGGGACGATCATCGTGCCGCCCATCGCCATCGCGGTGACGATACCGCCCGTCGCTTCGCGGAATCGGCGGTCGTTGCCGAGGCTCAGCGCGTCGATCCGGCCGTTCAGCGCGCTGATATTGCCGTCGAGCGCCCCGATCGCCGAGCCGACGTCGTGATAGGCGGTGCCGCCGACCGAATAGCTCGGCGCGCTGACCGCGCCCGTCGCGGCATTGTAGGCCGCGCCGCCGCCGAGCGCGGAGGCGAGGCCCGCGCCGGCGGTGTCGCCGCGCAGCACGGCGATGTTTGCGGTCGCTTGCGCGGCGCCGGCACTGGACTGGGCGGTCGCCGCGTTGGCAAGCGCTGTATCGGCGGTGCCCTGCGCCGTCGCGGCGTTGGCGAGTGCCGAGTTGGCTGTCCCTTGCGCCGCGGCCGCTTCGCTGCGGGCGATGTCGGCGGTCGTCTGCGCAGCCGCCGCACTGGCGACGGCGGCGTCGGCGGTCGCCTGCGCCGCGCCCGCGCTGCCTGCGCCCGCCGTCGCGGCGGCAAGCGCGGCATTGGCCGTGGTCTGCGCTGCGGTCGCCTTCGCGTCCACGACATCGAGCTGCGCCTTGTTCACGGCGTCGGTCGCCTGCGTGCCCGCCGCGACGTTGACGAGCTGGCGTTGCAGGGCCGCCGAACCGATGGAGACGCCGTTCGCGCGATCGGCGATCGATCCGGTGCCGAGTGCGACACTGCCCGCGGCCGTGGCCTCCGCGCCATAGCCGACCGCCGTGGCGCTGATGACCGTTGCCTTGGCCAGTGTGCCCAGCGCCGTCGTATAAAAGGTCGTGGCCTCGCTCATTCTCCCGACGGCTGTCGCATCGTCGCCCGCCGCCTTGCTGTTGGCGCCTACCGCCGTGCTGGCAGAGCCGGAGGCTTCGCTCAGATAGCCAAATGCGGAGGCGCCAGCCTTGCTGGCGACGGAACTGCCTCCTGCCGCGATCGCGTAGCCCGCGGCGTTGGCGGCGTCTCCGAGGGCGACCGAGTCGATCCCCGTGGCCCCGGCAGTGCGGCCGATCGCGATCGCGCTGATCCCCGTGGCGCTCGCGCCTGCCCCCACCGAATTGATCGCGACATAGGGATTGACGGCCCCCGCAGCCACGGCGTCGAGCTGCGCCTTGTTCACCGCGTCGGTCGCCTGCGTGCCCGCGGCGACATTGGTGAGCTGGCGCTGGTAAGTCGCCGCGCCGAACGAGACGCTATTCGTGCGGTCCGCGATCGACCCCGCACCGATCGCCACGCTGCGCTCGGCGGATGCCTGCGCATTCTGGCCTAGCGCCGTGGCGCCTTCCGCCGACGCATTGGCGAGCACTCCGAACGCGCTCGCATATTCGGCCGTGGCCTCGCTGAACGCGCCTGCCGCCGTAGTGTAATCGGCGGTCGCCTTGCTGGTGTTGCCGAGCGCGGAGCTGTTGAAGCCGAAGGCCTGGGTCGATACGCCGAGTGCGGTGGCGCCGCTGCTGGTGGCGCCGGAGTTCTGCCCCACTGCGGTGGTGAAGGCGGCGGTTGCGTTGGAACTCTTGCCGATCGCAGTGGCGTTGGTCGAATCGGCGTTCGCCAATTGGCCGACGGCGGTGCTGTTGTCCCCGGTCGCGCGACTCGATTGGCCCAGCGCGGTGCTGCTTGCGGAAGTGGCGCGGGCGTTGCGACCGACCGCCGTGCTGCGCTCGCCGCTTGCTTCGGTCGCCTGACCCAGCGCAGTGCTTTCTTCGCCGGTTGCCGAGCTGTTGCTGCCCACGGCGGTGCTGACGAGGCCGCTCGCGACGCTGACTTCGCCGCATTCGGTGCTGCCGCTCACGTCATCGGCGTTGCCGGATATGCCGTCAGGGCCCGCATTGACATTGCATTCGGGGGTGACGTCGGCGCGCGCCGGGGCGGCCGTCAGCATCGCGATGACGATGGCCGGAGCGGCTGCGGCGATCAGCAGGTTCAATTTACGCATATTCTCTTCCCTCCTATCGGGCGAAGGCCATCGGCCCCCACGGTGGATGTCTCGACCCGGCGGGCGACGCCTGCCCCGGCGCCTCTTCCCGTTTCGCGCGCGGCGCGCTTGCCTTGCCGCGCTTGCCTTGCATCCGCCGACCTGCGAAGAACGGCGGACGCCTGACAGAGAGCGAGACGGGAAATTTCCGAGGAAGCGGACACGCCGGCCGAAAAAAATGGGGCGGAGGGCCCGGACGCGCTGATCGCGGGGCTTTACGGCGAATTGCGCGCCATCGCGCGGCGCGAGCATTATCGCGCCGGACAGCCGCAGACGCTCCAGACCACGGCGCTGATCAACGAAGCCTATGTGAAGCTGCGCAAGGCCGACGGCTGGGACAGCCGGTCGCATTTCCTAGCCTGCGCGGCGACCGCGATGCGGCACATATTGATCGACGCGGCGCGCGCGCGGCTCGCCTCGAAGCGCAATGCGCCGACCTACAGCTTCACCCAGAGCCTCGACTCGCTCGCCGCCGCGGTTCCGGAGGACGAACAGGTCGTCCGGCTCGGCGAGGCGCTCGAAGAACTGAAACGGCTCGACGCCAACCTCGCGCAGGTCGTCGACTGCCGCTTCTTCGCGGGGATGGACGAGAAGGAGACCGCGCTGATCCTTGGCGTCTCCGACCGCACGATCCGCCGCTGGTGGGTGCAGGCGCGCGCGTGGATCCACCACGAGATGGCGGCAGCCTGATCCTGCCCGGAGCGAAAGGACTTGGCGCGCCGATGATCGTCGTTCAGCGGCTCAGTCGACCTTGCCGTCGATCGGCCCTTCCTGGAAGTGCGGCGTCCCTTCGACGGGACGCGTGTCGCCCTGCTTCGTTCGCCAGACCTTCAGCTTCCGGCGAAGCGACTGCAGGACTGTTTTGTAGCGCGAATCCGCCGCCAGATTGTTGCGTTCGGCGGGGTCGGCCTCGAGGTCATAGAGTTCCTCCGCCGGACGCCGGTAATAGCTGTTGACGATCTGCTGAGCGGCGGGATCGGTCGAACGACGCCACGACGGGAAATAGCGTCCCGAATCGTCAATGTTTCGCACATATTGGTCGATGTGCGTCGTGTAGACATATTCGGGGTGCAGGTTGGAGATATACTTCCACTTCGGCGTGCGCACGCTACGCATGGGATAAGCTCGTCCCCAGCCGTGCCCGCAGCGCGGGGAAGGATTTGAGGTAGGAGGCGCCCGCTGCGCCCTCGGCCTCGAACAGCGCTGCGGCGCGGTCGGTTTCCTGCCGCGCCTCGGCGAGCCTGCCTTGCCTGAGCAGCGTAACCGCCTTCGCGCGGGCGAAGATCGCCTGCGGCAGGCCGGGTTTGGGCAAGGCGTCGATCAACGGCTGCGTCTCGGCGATCGTGCGGCGCGCGCCCGCGATATCGCCCGATTCGGCCTGCGCCTCGATCAGCCCCGCGGCGATGATCAGCGTCGGCGCCGCACGCGGGCTCAGATATTGCGCCGCCATCGGGCGCGCCTCGGCGAGAACCGCTTTCGCGTCGGCATATTTGCCGAGCGCCAGCCTGGCGCGGCCGAGCTGGAGCAGATCGACCGCGAGCCCCGCCGAACGGCCGAAGGTCGCGCGCCGCTGCGCCGCCACCCGCGTGACGATCCGCTCGGCGGCGGCTGGCTGGTCGAGCTTGAGCAGACGCACGGCCTTCAACTGGGCGATCGTCAGTCCCTGCATGCTCGCTTCCTGCCCGGTGCGGCGGATCACCGCCTCGGCGCGGTCGAAGATCGCGGGCATCGCATCGAGCTGGTTCGCCTCGGCCATATAGACGAGCAGGTTGTTGTAGGTGGTCAGCAGGTCGCGGTGGTTCTCGGCATAGACGATGTCGGCATCGGGCAGCGTCCGGATCAGCAGCGCGATCGCATCCTCCAGCCGCCCGGTGCGCCGCCACAACTGCGCGCGCGCGAGGGCGATCTCGACCAGTTCGCGGCGGAAATGCGCGGGGTCGGCGCGAAACACGGGCTCGGCGGCGTCGATGTTGGGGCCGATCTCCTCGGTCCGGCCGAGGCCCCCCGCGGCGGCGGCGGCGCGCATGCGAAGCTGCGCGGTCGCCACCGGGTCGCCGCGTCCGACGCCGCGCGCCAGCGCCTTTTGGATCAGCGCGTCGGCACCCGCCGTATCCTCCAGATTCACATAGAGGTCGAACAATGTGACGATCAGGTCGGCCGATTTGGAACTGGTGTCGAGCGAGGCGGCGAGGCGGGTCGCGGTCTGGTCGAGCATCTGCTTGACGGTGACATTCTCGCTGTTCGCATCCTCGGCAGTGTCGCGCACCATCACGGTCAGCATCCGGTTGATCGCCTCCGACCGCCGCGCCTCGGCGACCGCGAGGTCGCGCTCGACCGCGGTCTCGCGCGCCTGCCATGCGATGCCGCCCGCGCCGACGAGCAGCGCCGCGAGCACCGCGGCGGTCGCCGCGACCCCCCAGCGATAGCGGCGCAGGAAGCGGCCAAGCATGTAGCGTGTCGATCCGTCGCGCGCATGGACGGGCAGATATTGCTGGTGGCGTGCGATATCCTCGGCCAGCGCGCTGACGCTGCGATAGCGCTGCGCCGGGTCGCGCCGCATCGCCTTCAGGACGATCGCGTCGAGGTCGCCCGCGATCCGCCGCGCCGGCACCGGCGCCTCGCCACGTGCCGCGGCGCGGCTCGGCAGTTCGGGGTCCTCATAGAGGACGCGGCGGATCATCATCGGCACCGACGCCTTGCCGCCGCGCCAGGGGCTCCGCCCGCTGACCAGTTCGTAGAGGAGGACGCCGAGCGCGTAGACGTCGGTCGCGACCGTCGCTTCCTCGCCGCCCAGCTGTTCGGGCGCGGCATAGTCGGGGGTGAGCATCGCCTGCGTCGTCGCGGGCAGCGCCGCGCTGTCGTCGAGCAGCTTGCCGATCCCGAAGTCGAGCAGGCGCGGCTTGCCGCCCGCGTCGATCAGGATGTTCGAAGGCTTGATGTCGCGGTGGACGACAAGGTTGCCGTGCGCATAGGCGAGCGCGTCGCAGACGGTGCGGAACAGGTCGAGCCGCGTGTCGAGGTCGGCGCCATGTGCGGTGCACCAGGCGTCGATCGGCTGGCCGTCGACATAATCCATCGCGATATAGGGCCGCCCGTCGGGAGCAACCCCGGCGTCGATCAGCCGCGCGATTCCCGGATGATCGAGCCGCGCGAGCAGCCGCCGCTCGCGCGCGAAGCTCTCGGCACGCTCGGCGGCGTCGACGCGGAGCAGCTTCAGCGCGACGCGCTGGTCGAAATCGGCCCCCGTGCGATACGCGAGATAGACCTCACCCAACCCGCCGCGCCCGATCGGCCGTTCGACGGTGAAGCCGCCGATCGCCTGCCCGGGGGCGAGCGAGCCGAAGCTTGCGGGCGCCGACTCGCCCGCCGGCGACGGGGGCGCCAGCGATGGCGGCGCGCCGTCCAATATGCCGTCGCCGCGCGCGGCGAGCAGCAGGCGGCGCGTCGTTTCGACGATCCCCGCGGATTGCGGCGCCTTCGCGAGGCGCTGTGCCTGCATGTCGGGCGGAAGGTCGACCAGTTGCTCGAAGAGGCGCTGGACGGCCTGCCAGTCGTCGCGGTTCAACGCCTCCATCGCCCCTCCTCCGATCGTCCGGTCCCGATCGTCCGGCACAGTTGATCCGAAGAAGCGGCGCCGCGCAATCGCTTATTTGACCGTGACGGGGGCCTTGATCCCGTCCGTGCTTGCGGCACAATGGCCGCCGGTCGATACGGACGGGGAAGGGGTTGGCGATGATGGCGAGGGACAGATATTTCGGCATGGCGGCGGCGCTGTTCGGCGCGTCCTTCCTTTCCCCCGTGCAGGCGGGCGGGGCAGCCCCCGCCGCCTATGATGTCGTGATCCGCGGCGGCACCATCTATGACGGGTCGGGCGGCGCGGCGCTGGTCGGCGACGTCGCGATCCGCGGCGACCGCATCGTCGCGGTCGGCATGGTCGAGGGGCGCGGCGCGCGCGAGGTCCGGGCGGACGGCATGGCGGTCGCGCCGGGCTTCATCAACATGCTCAGCTGGGCGACCGAATCGCTGATCGCCGATCCGCGCAGCCAGAGCGACATCCGGCAGGGCGTGACGCTGGAGGTGATGGGCGAGGGCTGGTCGATGGGTCCGCTCAACGCGACGATGAAGGCGCAGGAGATCGAACGCCAGGGCGACATCCGCTTTCCGATCGAATGGACGACGCTGGGCGATTATTTCGCCTATCTCGAAAAGCGCGGCATCGCGCCCAATGTCGCGAGCTTCGTCGGCGCCGCGACGGTGCGCGTCCACGAACTGGGCGAAGGCGACGTCGATCCGACCCCCGAACAGCTGGACCGGATGCAGGCACTGGTGCGCCAGGCGATGGATGAGGGCGCGCTGGGCGTCGGCAGCTCGCTGATCTATGCGCCCGGTTCCTATGCAGAGACCGACGAACTGGTCGCGCTGATGCAGGCGGCGGCCGCTTGCGGCGGCATGTACATCAGCCACATGCGCTCCGAGGGCGACCGGGTCGAGGAAGCGGTCGACGAGCTGATCGAGATCGCGCGCCGGTCGGGCGCGCCCGCCGAAATCTATCACCTCAAGATGGGCGGGCGCGCCAATTGGGACAAGCTGGCCCCCGTCGTCGCGAAGATCGAGGCGGCGCGCGCGGCGGGGCTGCGCATCACCGCCGACATGTACACCTATACCGCCGGCGCGACCGGGCTCGACGCCGCGATGCCGACCTGGGTGCAGGCGGGCGGGCTCGAGGCGTGGATCGAGAGGCTGAAGGACCCGAAGGTCCGTGCGCGCGTCGCCGCGGAGATGCGCGCGCCAGGCAATGACTGGGAGAATCTCTATTTCGGCGCCGGGGCCGACAAGATGATCCTCACCGGCTTCAAGAATCCGGCGCTCAAGCCGCTCACCGGCAAGACGCTCGCCGAGGTCGCGGCGATGCGCGGCACCTCGCCCGAGGATACCGCGATGGACCTGGTGGTCGAGGACGGTTCGCGCGTCGGCACCGTCTATTTCCTGATGTCCGAGGACAATGTCCGCCAGCAGATCCGGCTGCCGTGGATGAGCTTCGGCTCGGACGCCGCGTCGCAATCGACCGAGGGCGTGTTCCTGAAATCGGGCGCGCACCCGCGCACCTACGGCAATTTCGCGCGGCTGCTCGGCCGCTATGTGCGCGACGAGAAGCTGATCCCGCTCGAACAGGCGGTGTATCGCCTGACGACGCTGCCCGCGACCAACCTGGGGCTGAAGGAGCGCGGCGCGCTCAGGCCCGGCTATTATGCCGACGTCGTCGTCTTCGACCCGAAGACCGTCGCCGACCGCGCGACCTTCGAGGCGCCGCACCAATATGCGGTCGGGGTGCGCGACGTCTTCGTGAACGGCGTCGCGGCGCTGCAGGGCGGCGAGCCGACGGGCGCGACGCCCGGCCGCGCGCTGCGCGGCGCCGGCTTCGGGACGTGCCGCTAGGAGCGGGCGGCATCGGGCACCGCCCGGCCGAAAGGGAACCGCACCGCGCCCTCGCGCATTGCCCATGGGTCACGCTCATGGGAGGATGCCATGCCCGCCCGCGCCTATTGGAAAGGGCAGATCCGGCTCGCGCTGGTGTCGATCCCCGTCGAAATCTATCCGGCGACCCGGTCGGGCGCGAGCGTCAGCTTTCGCCAGATCCACGAGCCGAGCGGCAAGCCGGTCAAATATGAGAAGGTCGTCCCGGGCATCGGGCCGATCGACAAGGACGATATCGTCAAGGGCTATGAGCTTTCGAAGGGCAGCTACGTCCTGCTCGACGAAGAGGAGATCGAGGCGGTCAAGCTCGAAAGCAAGCGGACGCTGGAGCTCGTCCAGTTCGTCGACACAGGCGAGATCGACATCCTCTATTATGAAAAGCCCTATTATGTCGTCCCCGCCGACGAACTGGCGGAGGAGGCCTATATCGTCCTGCGCGAGGCGCTGCGCCGCACGCGCAAGGTCGGGCTCGGCCAGCTCGCACTGCGCGGCGAGGAACAGCTCGTCGCGCTGCGCCCGTGCGGCAAGGGCCTCGTCCTCGAAGTGCTGCGCTACGCCGACGAGGTCAATCGGGCGGCGAATTATTTCCGCGACGTCGGCGCCGCGAAGCCCGACGCCGACCTGCTCGACCTGGCCGAGACGCTGATCGACAGGAAGAGCGGCCGGTTCGACGCGAGCGACTATCACAACCATTATGTCGACGCGCTGAAGCGGCTGATCGCCAAGAAGGCCAAGGCGAAGGGCCGCAAGGTGCTGGAGGATGTCGAGGAGCCCGCCGCCGCGCGCGAGGGATCGAACGTCATCGACCTGATGGCGGCGCTCAAGGCGTCGGTTGACGGGCGCAAGTCGTCGCCGGCGGCAAGGACGAAAACCCCGGCGCGCAAGGCTTCGACGCGCCGCGCGCCGGCGAAGAAGCGCGCCTGACATGGCGCGGCGCGCCGACCCGCTCGCGCAGTACAAGGCCAAGCGCGACTTCGCCGCCACGCCCGAGCCGGCGGGGCAGGTGGCGACGGGAAAGGCGGCGAAGGCGGAGGGCGGACGCTTCATCGTCCAGAAGCACGACGCGACGCGCCTTCATTATGACTTCCGCCTCGAGGCCGACGGTGTGCTCAAGAGCTGGGCGGTGACGAAGGGGCCGAGCGCCGATCCCGCCGACAAGCGGCTCGCGGTGCGCACCGAGGATCATCCGCTTGCCTACGCCGATTTCGAGGGCGCGATCCCCAAGGGCGAATATGGCGGCGGCACGGTGATGCTGTGGGACCGCGGTACCTGGGCGCCGGTCGCGGGCAAGAGCGCGAAGGACATCGATCGCGGCCATCTGCACTTCACGCTCGACGGCGAACGGATGAAGGGCGAATGGCTGCTCGTCCGCATGAAGCCGCGCGCGGGCGAGAAGCGCGAGAACTGGCTGCTGCGCAAGATCGACGACGCCCATGCCGGCGGCAGCGACGAACTCGTCGGCCGCCATCTGACGAGCGTCCTCACCGGCCGCACCATGGCCGAGATCGCGGGCGACGCGGGCGGCGCGCAGTCGCTGCGCGGTGCGAAGGGCGCCGCCTTCACGCAGAAGATGAAGGCCGCGGCGAAGCATAATGCGGCGGTCGCGAAGCGCCGCGCCGGCGGGGGCAAGCCGCCCGCCTTTCGCAAGCCCCAGCTCGCGACGCTCGTCGATGCGGTGCCGGGCGGCAACAACTGGTTCCACGAGATCAAATATGACGGCTATCGCGCGCTCGTCGCGGCGGCGGGGAGCGCGGTGCGCATCCATACCCGAAACGGCCTCGACTGGACCGACAAGTTCGCGCCGCTCGCCGCGCAGTTCGCCGCGCTCGACCTGCCGCCGTGCCTGATCGATGGGGAGATCGTCGCCTATGATCCCGCAGGCAATCCCGATTTCTCGTCGCTGCAGGCGGTGATCAAGCGCGGCCATGGCGCGCAGGATGCCGATACGGCGCTGAACTTCTTCGCCTTCGACCTGCTCGAAGAGGATGGCAAGTCGCTGGCGAAGCTGGGCAATCTCGAACGCAAGGAACGGCTCGAAGCGCTGCTGCGCGCCGCCGCGCCGCCGATCGCGGTCGCCGACCACGTCATCGGCGCGGGCGAACGCCTGTATACGGCGATGTGCGGCGCGGGGCAGGAAGGCATCATCTCGAAGCGCGCCGACGCTCCCTATGCCGGCCGCCGGACGCGCAACTGGGTCAAGGTCAAATGCACCCGCCGCCAGGAATTCATCATCGTCGGCTGGAAGCCGTCGTCGGCGAAGGCGCGCCCCTTCGCCTCGCTGCTCCTCGCGCAGCGCGAGGGCGACGCGCTGGTCTACAAGGGCAATGTCGGCACCGGCTTCGACGCCGCGACGATGGCGATGCTGGCGCGCAAGTTCGCGAGCCGTGCGCGCAAGACCCCGCCGCTGGCGGTCGAACGTGCGGCGGCGCGCGACGTCCGCTGGCTGAACCCCGACCTTGTCGCCGAAATCGCCTTCGCCGAATATACCGCCGGCGGTTCGGTGCGCCACGCGAGCTTCGTCGGCCTGCGCGAGGACAAGGAGGCGAAGGACGTGACTCCGGAGACGAAGCAGGCGGCGCCCCGCCCGACCGCCGACGTGCGGATCAGCAACCGCGACCGCGTCATCTTTCCCGAATCGAAGGCGACCAAGGGCGACCTCGCCGACTATTATGCCGCGGTCGCGCCGATCATGCTGCCGCACATGGCGCGCCGCCCGGTCAGCCTCGTCCGCTGTCCGCAGGGACGCGCCAAGCAATGCTTTTTCCAGAAGCATGATTCGGGATCGTTCGGCCCGCAGGTCCACCATGTCCCGATCCGCGAGAAGGACGGCGGGGTCGAGGATTATCTCTATGTCGAGGACGCCGGCGGCATCCTCGCCTGCGTCCAGATGGGGACGATCGAATTCCACGGCTGGGGCAGCCATGTCGACACGCTCGAAGCGCCCGACCGGATGGTCTTCGATCTCGACCCCGACGAAGGGCTCGATTTCGGCGACGTCCGCAAGGCGGCGGCCGACCTCCATCGCCAGCTTTCCGACATCGGCCTGATCAGCTTCGCGATGCTGTCGGGCGGCAAGGGGGTGCATGTCGTCGTGCCGCTCGATCCGGGGCCGGACTGGGACGCGCACAAGGATTTCGCGAAGCGCTTCGCCGAAGCGCTCAGCCTCGCCGAGCCCGACCGTTTCACCGCGACGATGAGCAAGGCGAAGCGCAAGGGCAAGATCTTCATCGACTGGCTGCGCAATCAGCGCGGCAGCACCGCGATCATGCCCTGGTCGGCGCGCGCCCGCGAAGGCGCGCCGGTCGCGGCGCCGATCGGCTGGGATGCGCTGGCGGACATCGACAGCCCGCGCCACTGGACGATCGCCGACGCCGATGCGCTGCTCGAACGCGCGGCGAGCGCCGAGCTCAAGGGCTGGGGCTTCGCGCGCCAGACGCTTCCCGATTTGTGAGGGCTGAAGGGCCACACCACAAATATGCGCCGTTTGTCCTGAGCTTGTCGAAGGGCCGTTCTTTCTTTCAGCACCGCGAGAAGGGCGGTGCTTCGACAAGCTCGGCACAGGCGGAGTAGGTGGTGAAGATTGCAAATACGGCAATCTAGCGTTCAGCGCCGCCGCCGAGTGCCTGATAGAGCGCGACATAGGCGGTGAGGCGGTCGGCGCGCAGCTGGATCAGCGCGAGATCGACCGACAGCAGCGCGCGCTGCGCGTCGATCTGTTCGAGGTAGGGCGAATAGCCGGCGCGATAGCGGTTGGTGGCGTGGCGCAGCGCGTCGGCGACCGCGGTCCGTTGCGCGACCAGCGCCTGTTCCTGCGCGCCGAGCCGGTCGATCACCGCGAGCTGGTCCTCGACCTCGCGAAAGGCGGTGAGCACCGTGCGGCGATAGGCGAAGGCGGCCTGATCGCGCTGCGCGGTCGCGGCGTCGAACTGACCGCGCAGCCGCCCGCCCTGGAACAGCGGGGCGAGGATGCTGCCGCCGACCGACCAGATGCCCACCGGATCGGACAGCGCCGACGAGATCACCGCGCCGGCCGACGCCGACAGGCGAAGCTGCGGCAGAAATTGCGCGCGCGCGGCGCGCAGGCTGGCGTCGGTCGCGGCGAGCGCATATTCGGACTGCGCGATGTCGGGCCGGCGGCGGACGAGTTGCGACGGCAGCACCGCGGGGACGGTGGGCGTCGTCAGCGACCCGAAGCCCGCGCCGCGTGCGATCGCGTGCGGGGTCTCGCCGGCGAGCAGCGACAGGGCGTTCTCCTGCCGCGCGATCGCCGCCTCGATCGCCGGGACCTGCTGCTCGGTCGCGCGATACTCGGCCTCGGCCTGCCGCAGTTCGAGCTGCGAGGTATAGCCCGCCTCGGCACGGTCGCGCGCGATGCGCAGCGCCTCGCCGCGCGATGCCAGCGTCTGTTGCAGCAGCTCGCGCCGCGCGTCGAGCGCGAGCAGGGCGATATAGCCGCTTGCCGCCGCCGCGCTCACCGACAGCGTCGCCGCCTCGTGCGCCGCCGCGACCGCCGCGGCGTTGGCGCGCGCCGCCTCGACCTGCGCGGCGTTGCGGCCGAACAGATCGACTTCATAGGCGGCCTGGAAGACGGGCTGCGCGGCAAAGCCCTCGGTCGCGACGCCGAAGGGATTGAGGCTGCGCGATTCGGCGCCCGGCGCGCTGGCGCTCAGCGACGGCAGCAGCAGCGATCGCGCGACCCTTTCCTGCGCGCGCGCCTCGGCGACGCGCGCCGCGGCGATCGCGAGGTCGCTGTTGTTCGCGCGCGCGCGCTCGACCAGCACGGCGAGCTGCGGGTCGCCGAAGCGGTCCCACCATTGCCGGTCGATCGCGCCGCTTGCGGGAAAGTCGGTGCGCCAGTCGGCGGGCGGCGCGACCGTGCTCGTTTCGGGGCGCGGCGTGATCGGCGGCGCGCAGGCGGCGAGCAGCAGCGGCAGGACCAGCGCCGCGCGCGGGACGGGGCGCATCGTCACGGTCGCCCCGTATGCACGGTCGCGACGACCGACATGCCGGGGCCGAGCCGCTTGCTCAGCGCCTGGCCGTCGTCGATGCGGATGCGCACCGCGATGCGCTGCGGCACCTTGACGAAATTGCCCGATCCGGTGTCGGGTTTGATGATGCTGAACTCGCTGCCCGCGGCGGGGGCGATGCGCTCGACATGCCCCTTCAGCTTCGCGCCGCCGAGCGCGTCGATGCGCAGCGTCGCGGACTGGCCGACGCGGATGTTGGCGGTCTGCGCCTCCTTGAAATTGGCGAAGACCCAGTGACGCTCGGGAACCAGATACATCAGCTGCGTGCCCGGGCTGACGAGCTGGCCGACGCGCACGCTCACCTCGCTGAGGCGCCCGTCGCGCGGGGCGCGGATGGCGCTGTTCTGCAGGTCGATACCGGCGAGCTCGCGCTGCGCCTTAGCATTGGCGACGCCCGCTTCCAGTCCGCCGCGCCCGACGCCGACCGAGCGCAGCTGCTCGGCGGCGATCGCGCGCTGCGCCTCTGCCTGGCGGACGGCCGCCTCGGCCTGGCGGAGCGCGGCGAGCGTCTGGTCGCGCTCGCGCAGCGACACCGATCCGGCGTCGACCAGCTCGTTCACGCGCCGCATGTCGGCCTGGGCGCGGGCGAACTGCGCACGCGCGCTCGCTGTCGCGGCGTCCTGAAGCCGCACCTGCGCCTCGGCCGAGCGCAGGCTCTGCGCGCTGTTGTCGAGGTTCGCCGATTGCGCGGCGACGCTCGCGGCGCCCTGCGCGACGCGCTCGCGATAGATGCGGTCGTCGATGCGGACGAGCAGCTGCCCCGCCTTCACCCGCTCGAAATCCTGCACCAGCACCTCGGTGACATAGCCGCCGACCTGCGGCGCGATGATCGTCGTCTGGCCGCGGACATAGGCGTTGTCGGTGGTCTGGCTGGCCGGGCGGAAGGGCGGCAGACCCCAGGCGTAGAGGATGGCGAGCGCGCCGACCAGCACGAGGCTGCCGAACAGCAGGATGCGGCCGCGCGACTGCTCGGGTTTCCAGCCCTCTTCGGGCGGCGCGGCGGGCGCCGCGGGTTCGTTGGCCGGCGGCGGCGCGGTGGGCGCCTCCGCCGGCGCGGGCGTTTTCGGGTCGTCGGTCATAGGTTGGCAGCCCTCATCTTCTGCAATGCCTCGAGCTCGGCGGCGAGCGGATTGTGGCCGCGCCGCCGGTCGTAGACCCAGCGCGCGAGCATGATCAGGAACGCGATCCCCGCCAGCGATCCGATCACGAAGAACACGTCGTTGAAGGCGAGGATGGTCGCCTCGCGCGCCGCCTCGCGCACCACCTGCGACGCGGCGGTCGCGCTGCGCAGCGCCGGGTCGGAAATGCTGCCGGTCAGGCCGGCGGCGATCGTCTCGATGCCGCGCGCAAGGTCGGGGTTGGTCGTCGCCAGCGTCTGGCCCAACGTCATCAGGTGCGCCTTGGTGCGCAGCGTGTGGAAGGCCGACAGCGCCGCCACCCCGGCGAGCCCGCCCAGCGTCTGCGACAGGCTGAACACGCCGACGAAGCTGACGAGATAGGACGGTCCCTTGGTCAGCGCGCGCAGCAGCCCCTCCATCAGCATCGGTCCCATGAAATAGACCGCCGCGAAGGCGATCGCGGCTTGCGAGAAATAAAGATTCACGGGGCCGGTGCGCAGTCCCGAATGGGTGTCGAGCCAGGCGCCGACCGCGATCACGCCGAGCGAGACGAGCGTCGGGCGGCGCAGGTCGGTGGGATCGAGCCGCGCGATCGCGAGCAGGGCGCCGAGCAGCGTCGCGGCGGTGAGCACGACATAATAGGTGACGAGCTGGTCGTTCACCAGCCCCACCGTCGAGAGAAGGCCGGTGGCGCCGAAATTCTGCTCGGAGGTCAGCACGCGCACCAGCGCCCCGGTGAGCGCGAATTTGACGAGATCGCGGCTTCCCATCCAGCGCGTCTGCAGCATCGGATTGGCGCGGTAATGCTCGATCAGGAAGGCGAAGCCGATCAGCACCACCGCCGCCGCAAGTGCGCCGCCCAGCCACGGCGTCGACCACCACTGGATGCGACCCTGGACAAGGAAGGCGCACAGCAGCCCGACCCCGACCGCGAGCATCGGAAAGGTGACGAGGTCGAGCTTCTCGAACGAGCGCATCGTCTCGCCGGGCGGCAGATGGAGGATGTTGACGAGCCCGACGGCGACGAGCGACAGCGCGAACTGAAAGACGAACAGGTTGGCGATGTCGCCGTCGGCGAGCAGCAGCGGCGACATCGCGCGCGCCAGCGGCACCGCGACCTGCGTCAGCCCGATCGCGAGCAGGAAGCCCGCGATGCGCAGCTTCTGCGGCAGGCCCTGCATCATGTAGAAGGCGGCGAGCGTCGACAGCCCGCTCGCCGCGATCCCCGACACGCCGCGCGCCACGAGTTCCATGCGATAGCCCGCGTCGAACAGCTGCACGAAATTGGCGATCAGCAGCGCGATCATCACCGCGCGCACGAAACGCTGGATGCCGAACTGCTGGCGCGACTTGTAGAGCAGGATGCTCATGCACGCGTTGGTTATGTTGTAGGCGACCGTCACCCAGCCGGCGTCGACCGGGGTCAGGTCGAGATGCCCCTGCATGGCGGTCAGGTTGGCGATCAGCAGCCCGTTCTGGAAGCCGCCGACGATCGCGAGATAGAGGCCGATCAGCAGATAGAAGATCTGGCGGCGCAGCGGATGGTCGGGCGACGCGGGCGATCCCGGCATCAGCGGGCGCTCGTGCGGCTTGAAGACATAGCCGCCGGCGGGCGGCGCTGGCGGGGCGGCGGGCTCAGCCATGGCGCAGCCGCGGCTCGATCAGCGTCGCGTAGAGCGCGGCGCGGAAATCATTGTCGTTGGCGAGTTGCGGCGCGAAGCCGGCGAGCATCTCGCGCCGCACGACGCTGACCGCGACGCCATAGGCGAAGCTGAGGAGGAACATCTCGGGGACCGGGGTGGCGATCCGCCCGGTCTCGTTCGCGCGCCGGATCAGCGGCAGGAAATGATCGAGCAGCGGGCGCGAGACATGGTCGAACACCCAGGCGGCGCGTTCCGGATCGTGGCCGGCGTCGCGCAGCAGGAAGCGCGGGACGGTCTCGTTGGCGCAATAGAGGTCGACGAGCGCCTCCATCGACGCGGCGAGGGGCGAAGCGGCCGCGCTCGCCTTGGCCGCCGCGGTGCGGCGCAGCATGTCCATCTTTCCCGCGCCGACCGCCTCAACCACCGCCTTCCACAGGCTGAGCTTCGACCCGAAGCGATAGGCGATCATCGCGGGATCGACGCCCGCGTCGGCCGCGATGTCGCGCAGCGCGGCGGCGTCGAAGCCGAGGTCGGCGAAACGCCGCAGCGCGGCTCGCCGGATCGTCCGTTCGGTGTCGCCGCGGTCGGCGGGCCGGCGCCCGCGGCGCGACGCCGCGCCTGTCGTTGCTGCTCCATGCATCGATCGGGAACCTTCTCGCTGGCCGCATCGTTCCGATAGCGTGATCCGTGGATTAATTCAACAAGTGATGAAATAAGCGGCGGAATCGGAATAGCGGTGGTGTCAGCGGGGGCATTTCGAACTCTATGCGGCCATTCGATCGCCCCTCCCGCTTGCGGGCGGGGCGGGGGTGGACCGGCACCGTTGCGGTTGCCCAACCCGCTGCGGCCAGAGTCTGATGACATTGACTGATCTACCTCGTCATTGCGAGCGGAGCGAAGCAATCCAGAGCGGTGTAAACCACCCTGGATTGCTTCGCTCCGCTCGCAATGACGATTCCAACTCACATCATCATGCACTAGCGAACGAGTTCGCGAGCCTCGCTGCCCCTCCTGCAGGCGGGTGGGAGACGATGTTCGGCAGTCCCATGCAAAATGATTTCACTGTCGCGGCGTGCCATCGGTTGATATGGCGGCGCGTGTCGGACCATGTAACGGTTACATCCGCGAGTCGCGGCCCGCCAAACTTGATTTCGGGACCCGATGCTCTATGCACGGCGCCGTGCAGGGCGACCCCGACAATTACATCAGCCTCCTTTCTGCCGCGCAAATCGAAACGTTGCGGCACGTTTTCGAGCACAAAAATTCCAAGGAAATTGCGCGGCTGATGAACGTATCGCCGCACACCGTCGATGAACGGGTTCGACGATCGCTAAGAAAGCTCAATGTTTCCAATAGGATAGAGGCGGCGACCATCCTGGCGCGTAACGGTGTCTTCGGTCAGGTTACTCCCTATCAGCCTTTGACATATCAATTGGACGACCTAGGCGATGGTCCGCCCCCCGCCGATGCGGGACCGGGGCGCAGTCGGCTTTGGCGGATATTCGATATCGGCACGCCGTTTCCCACCGCGTCCCAGCCGGCCAACCGGCATGGGTTGATGGAAAGGATCATCTGGCCGATCCTGATCGCCTTGGCGACCATATTGGCCTTTTCCGCCCTCTATTCGATCCTTGTCGGCCTCGGCCGGGTTCTGACCTGATGTCGAACCGAATGCTGCGGGGGGGGCCGTCGGCATTCTCTTTCAAGGACCAAAGATCATGCTGAACGAACGCCTTTCCGCAGCGCAGAAGATAGCCGCCGAGCTGCACGGGGCCGAAGACGCGATCGACGAAACGATGATCCGCATCGCCCAGCTCGCCGCGACGCTGCCTGCGGCGCGCCGCGAAACCAACATGTCGGCGATCGTCGGCCAGGAAGCGGTGGCGAAGATCGCCAATGCGCTCGCCGCCGCGGGGGAGGTTCGCCAGCTGCTGATCGATGCCCACCAGGCGCTGACCGTGACCCAGAAGCAGGTCGGCCTCGGCACCCGCATGTTCGGTGCCGGGGTGAAGCCCGCCAGCGCGACGCTGGTCGACGAGGGCGCCGACGGCGCGGCTGATGCCGATGTCGTGGCGCTGCCGCTCGCCCGGGCGTCGTGAGTCCGGCGCAGGGTTGACGAGGTCCCATGGGGTCCGTGGCGCTCTATTATGCCGTTCTGCTCATCACGGTGGCCGTCGCGGTTCGACGCGGCGGTCCCCTTGAACGCGGGGCAGCCTATACGGCATTGATCGCCTCGGTCCTCACCAGTCTTGTCGCGCCCGCCCCGACCTGGACGAGCATCGAATATAATATCTTCTTCATCGACGTGCTGGTTCTGTTGAGCTTCTGGTTCATCGCCCTGAAGACGCAGCGTTTCTGGCCCTACTGGATCACCGGATGGCAGTTGATCGCCATTTTCGGCCATATCCAGAAGATGATGTTTCCGGAGATATTGGCGCGGCCCTATTCGCTGCTTTCGATCTACATATCCTACCCGATCCTGCTTCTGATCCTTTATGCATCGGGTTCGTCCAGACGGAGCGAGGTTGCGGCCTGACGGGATGAATCCCAGAGGGTGGATGGCATCGCATGCAGCAATTCTCGAACCATGACATTGCCGAGCTGCGCTCGCGCATCGACCAGATCCATGCGCTTCTCGCCGCACGCGGCCCTGAGGCGGATGACGGTCCAGACGCGCCGACGGCGGCCGCGGCGAATGTCCGGCTGCTCGACCAGCTGGCCTTTCACATCCAGATCCGGCGGCTGCGCAAGGGGCACTTCGGCGACGAACCGCTTTCGGGGCCGACGTGGGACATGATGCTCGACCTGATGGTCGCGCAGACGAGCGGACGCAATCTGAGCGCCAGCGACCTCGCCACCGGCGCCGGGGTGCCGCTGTCGTCGGGACTGCGGATGATCGCGGCGCTCGAACGGCTCGGCCTCGCGCACCGTTCGATCGACGATCGCGACCGCCGCCGGTCGCTCGTTCGGCTGACCGAGAAGGGCATCGAGCGGATGGCGAGCTATTTCGAGGAGATCGCGCTCATCCGGCAGACGCGCCGGACCATCGCGATGTGACGCGCGCGCCGCACGCCGCTCATTCGGTGCGCGCGCGCATCATCGCTTCGATCTTCGCCATCGCGTCGCGCTTGATCTGGCAGACGCGCGCGGCGCTGACGTCGAGCGTCCGGCCGATTTCCTGCAAGTTCAGCTCCTCGAAGAAATAGAGTTGCAGCACCATCTGCTCGCGCTCGTTCAGCGCGGCGATGCAGTTCCGCAGCGCGGCGAGCAGGTCGCTTCGCTCGCACAGCTCGCCCGTCGCCAGCGCGTCGTCGGCGATCAGGACGCTCCCGGCCTCCATCATCTCGTCGAGCGAGGCCGAGCGGCGCTGCGCCGCATTCTGTTCGAACATGAAATATTCCTCTGCCGTCATGTCGAACGCCGCCGCCATTTCGGCGGTCGTCGGCGCGCGCATATATTGCTGTTCGAGCGCCGCGCGCATCGCGCGCAGCCGCTTGTTCGCGACCATCGCCGACCGGCCGACATCGGCCTCGCGCCGCAACTGGTCTATCATCGCGCCGCGGATCCGCGTCGTCGCATAGGTGGCAAAGGCATAGCCGCGCTCCTCATAGTGCCGGCTCGCCTCGATCAGCGCGATCAGCCCGGTCTGGATCAGGTCCTCCAGCTCGTTCGTCCGCGCCACGCGCGAAAAGACCTGCCAGGCGATCTTGCGCACCAGCGGCGCATATTCCTCGACCAGCGCCTCGACGCTGCCCAGGTAGGCGTGCGGACGCAGCGGCTGCGCCGACCCGGCGAAGTGGGCGGCGGGCTCAATCCTCATGCTGATGCTCCTCCATCGCTGCTGCGGAATCGCCGGTCAGGCGCGGTACTTCGGCGCCGATCGTCGCGACGATCTCGGTCGCCTTGTTCGCCGGGATTTCGAGGTAGGAAATGACGGCGACGTCGGGGAAGGTCGCGCGCACCAGCCGCGACAGCGCCGACCGGCACAGCGGCGAGGCGACGAGCGCGAAGCTGCGCGTCGACAGCAGCAGCGGTTCGACCGCCTGCCCGATCTGCTCGATGATCTTCATCGCCATGCCGTGCTCGAACGGCCATTCGGCGCCGGGGTTGGCACGCACCGACTGGTTGAGCAGCATCTCGACGTCGGGGCTGAAGGTGACGACGGGCAGGGGCATGCGCGATGGCACGATCGTCTGGACGATCAGCGCACCGATGCGCTGGCGCACCGCCTCGACCAGCTCGACGTCGCCGAGCTGCTGGCCGGCGAGCGCGACCATCGCCTCGGCGATCTTGCGGAAATCGCGCAGCGGCACGCGCTCGACGAGCAGCGCCTTGCACAGCGCCGCGACGCGCGGCAGCGCATAGCCCTGCGGACAGAGATTCTGCGCCAGCTGCGGATAATGCGCCTTCAGATGGTCGATCAGCGCCTGCGCGTCGTCGATGCCGAACAGCTCGGCCGCCGATGCGATGATGCTGTTGTTGAGGTGGGTGGCGACGACGGTTGCCGGATCGACGACGGTGTATCCCGCCGCGATCGCGTCGTTCTGCGACGCCTTGGGAATCCACAGCGCGTCGAGCCCGAAGGTCGGGTCCTTGCACGGCCGTCCGGCGACCTTGGTGACGAGGTCGCCCGAATCGAGCGCGAGCATCTCGTGCGGGAACACCTCGTCCTCGCCGACGATCACCCCGGCGATCGAGATGCGATAGGCGTTGCCGGGCAGCGACAGGTCGTCCGTGACCTTCACCGCTGGAACGACGAAACCCAGTTCGCGCGACAGCTGGCGGCGGATGCCGGTGATCCGGCCCATCAGCGGCGCGCCCTTGCGGTCGTCGACCAGCGCGACGAGCGCATAGCCGATCTCGAGCTGGCACGGCCCGATGTCGCTGACGTCGGCCCATTCGATGTGGTGCGGGTCGGGTGCGGGCGCCGCGGGGGGCGGCGCGGCCTCTGCCTCTGCGGCGGTGCGGCGCATCTGCCAGCCGATCGCGAAGGCCAGCGCCGACGCGGGCAGGATCAGCATCTGCGGCATCGCGGGGACGAGGCCGAGGATGAACAGGATGCCGCCGACCGCCATCCAGACGTGCGGCGAGGCGAACTGGCTGCCGATCTGGCCCGACAGGTCGTGCGGCGACGCGACGCGGGTGACGATCGCGGCGGCGGCGATCGACAGCAGCAGCGCCGGAATCTGTGCGACCAGCGCGTCGCCGATCGCCAGCGTGACATAGGTGGCGCCGGCTTCCGAAAAGCTGAGCCCGTGGCTCGACATGCCCAGGATCAGCCCGCCGACGATGTTGACGAACAGGATCAGCAGGCCGGCGACCGCGTCGCCCTTCACGAACTTCGAGGCGCCGTCCATCGAGCCGTAGAAATCGGCCTCGGTCGCGACCTCCTGCCGGCGCGCCTTGGCTTCGTCGGGGGTCAGCAGCCCGGCGTTGAGGTCGGCGTCGATCGCCATCTGCTTGCCGGGCAGCGCGTCGAGGGTGAAGCGCGCCGACACTTCGGACACGCGCCCCGCGCCCTTGGTGATGACGACGAGGTTGATGATCATCAGCACGACGAAGACGAACAGGCCGACGACATAGTCGCCGCCGATCAGCACCCGGCCGAAGGCCTCGATGACGTGGCCGGCGGCGGCCGTCCCCTCGTGCCCGTGGACGAGCACGACGCGCGTCGAGGCGACGTTGAGCGCGAGGCGGAACAGCGTCGCGAGCAGCAGCACCGTCGGGAAGGAGGAGAAATCGAGCGGCTTCGACGCCGACAGCGCGACCATCAGGATCGCGAGGCTGATCATGATGTTGCCGATGAAGCTGATGTCGAGGATCGTCGGCGAGACCGGGATCACCATCAGCGCGACGAGCACCAGCATCGCCACCGGCAGCGCGGCGGCGCCGGCCATGCGGCCCGCCTGGCGCAGGTCGAAACCGGCGATCATGCCGCGCCTCCCAGCGAGGCGAGGCGCCGATAGGTGCGCGCGGCGAAGTCCATCGACAGTTTCTGGGGCATCGGTTCGATATCCATCATGGGCAGCGGCGCCCGGCCGCCTTCGACGCCCGCCGAGCGGGCCATACGGAGTTGCCAGGCGGGCGCGGCGGCGGGCCCGGCGGGAAGCGCGGCGGGGCCGCCGTCCTCGTCGAGCTTGGCGCGGAAGCGTTCGCGTATCTCGCCCAGGCTGCGCATGCTGCCGTCGCCGGCATAGAAGACCGAGCGGTTGGCGGCGGCCGCCTCGGGCAGCATCGTCGCGCCGGGCTGATCGGGGTTCGCCTCCCACGCGGCGAGGAAGCGCACCGCGCCCGCGCTGCCGAGGAAATGGGCGAGGTAGAGGTCGACGGGCTCGGCGCTGCGGCCGAGCCGTCCTTCGATGGCGGTGCGATTGTCGGCGGTCAGCGCCGCCGCCATGCTCGATGCCGCGGCGGGATCGTCGCGCAGGTCGAATATCTGTTGGCGGAGCGCGGGATCGGCGACGAAGAAGCGCCCAGCGCCGTCCTGGCCGATCGCGCCCGCCGCCCAGTCGAGCCCGTGCCCGGCGCCGTGCCGGCGCAGCGTCGCGAGCCACGTCTGCTTGGTGAACTGGAACAGCCCGCGCGCCGACGAGGTCGATGCCCGGGCGGTCGGGTTGAAGCGGCTTTCGACGCGTGCGACGTCGACCAGATAGTCGAAATCGACCCCCGTGCGCGCCGAGGCGCTGTGCATCGCATCCATGACGGGAAGCGGGCTTCCGGTCGAGGGCAGGGAGGAATTGATAGACGTCATGCTGTCGGTTCCGCTGGTTCGCGAAACCTGAAGCAATCATCGTGCCATTTTTATAAATGGCCGTGTATTATATGGTTATCAATAGGTTAGGGCCGCGCCCTGCGCCGCCATGCCACGGATCGCATGGTTTCTGTCAATCCTCTGACGCGTCCAGTTCTTCAGGATGTTGACGCGGATCGCCGCCGCTTCGAGCTGGCCGAGCGTCCGCGTGATCAGCAGGCGCGCGCGTTGTTCGGCGCCCGCCGGGATCGTGCCGTTGCGGAACAGGATGACCGCGGTCGCCAGCGCCTCCGACGCGGCGATGATCGCGCCGGGGTCCTGCCCGTCAAGCGCTTCGACCAGCGCGTCGAGCCGCGCCTGCATCTCGTCCATCTGCATCAGCATGACGTATCCTGGCGCTGGTGGAAATCGAGTATCGCGCCCGCGATGGCGCCGGGATCGACCGTGTAGCGACCGTCGGCGATCGCGCTGCGCAGCGCGGCGACGCGTTCGGCGTCGACCGGCGCGTCCTGCCCCGCGAGGTCGCGGGCGAGCCCGGCGAGGCGCGTGACGGGAAGCGATTCGGACGCGGGACGGACGGATGCCGGTGCCTGCGTCGCAGCAGGCGCGCTGCCGCCGATGCTGCGCGCGGTGCCGATGCGGACAACGCCGCCGACCTGCAGCCCGATCTTGCTGTCACCCGACATCTTCGCCTCCATCCTGTGCCGCCGAAAAAGCGACGGAACCGTCTGTGCCTGTCTTAACGGCGAGCGCGGCGACGGATTAAGCGGAAGTTGTGAAAAAGTTAAAAAAGGACCGGCCCGTCGGATGCGTCGGGTCGGTGACGCAGGGACCAAGGCCGGTGTCACACCGCTCCGGGTCCCGTCTGCGCGGAGACACGTCATGTGTCATCCAGAGAAGACCCTGAACTTGTTTGGCGTTTATACCCTTGAGACAGGGACGCTGGTGATCCCCGGCGAAAGCCGGGGTTCATGCGAGGCAGGCGCACGTAGCTGGACCCCGGCTTTCGCCGGGGAACGCTCACTTGTCGGAAGGGGATAATTGCCAAACGAGTTCAGCATGACGAAGGCGCAGGCCCGCCTGTGGAAAGGCCGAATCCCCCCGGGGCCTAGTCGGCGAGGCGGGCGCGGCCGGGGCCGGTGACGACGGCACTCAACATGCTCTTGGCATCGGTGCCGCGCAGCGCGATCGCTTCGCCGACGCGGCCGTCCTCGGCGGCGACCGCGGTATAAGCGATCGAGAAGCTTTCGGTGTCGATCGAGACGCGGACATGATCGCCGCGGCGGATCGCCGGCGCGGCGGCGGCGGGCCGGACGCTTTGCGCCGCGATCGGCATGGCGCCCGCCGGCCCCGTCATCGGCACGCGCAGCCGCCAGCCGAGCGAGGGACAGCGGACCGCGAGCGTCTGGCTGTCGATCGCGGTGATCGACGCCTGCTCGGGACAGCGGGCCAGCTTGATGCGGCGATCGATCGGGGCGGCGCTGCGGCCCATCGCGTTCGCCACCATCGCGGTGAGCGTGTCGATCGTCTGCCAGTCCTCGGTCGCCTGCTGCGCGCTCGCGGCCGGGATCGCGGCCAGTGCGAGCGCCAGGCCCGCCATCGTCTTCCCCTGCATGACCCATCTCCTTCGTCGGTCCCAAAATGCTGGCCCCGCGCGGTGCAGGAAGCGTGCCAAGGACGCACTGCCGCGCTTTCCCGCGCCCGCCGCGCCGCCGCCGTCAAACTTTTGACGAGCCGCCGCGCCGGGCACGGCCGGCCACCGAAACCTTCGCTCAGGCGTTTGAAAAATGGCCGTAATCGGGAATTGGCATGGGCATTGCATCATGTCCTGCGTGTTTTTCCGCATGTCGTGCCGGTCCGTCCGGTTCGAACGGCAGGCGGCGAAAGAAGGATGATGATGATGGCTTCGGAAAAGCTTTTCGGCCTGCATGCGACGGCGCTTCAGCTGCGCAGCCAGCGCATGATGCTGATCGCGTCGAACATCGCCAACGCCGCGACGCCCAATTACAAGGCGCGCGACCTCGATTTCTCCAAGGCACTCGACCTCGCGCAGCAGCAGGGCGGGTCGGCCGGGCAGGCGCTCGAAGGCGCGGTCGCCTATCGCGTGCCGGTGCAGTCGTCGCTCGACGGCAACACCGTCGAGATGGCGACCGAGCAGACCGCCTTCGCCGAAAATGCGCTCGCCTACCGCTCCAGCCTCGCGTTCCTGCAGGGCCGCATCGGCACGCTGACGCGCGCGCTGAAGGGCGAATGACGATGAGCGGCTTTTCGATCTTCGACATCAGCGGGCGTGCGATGTCGGCGCAACTCGTCCGGCTCAACACCACCGCGTCGAACCTCGCCAATGCGGGGACCGTCGCGGGCAGCGAGACCTCGGCCTTCCGGTCGATGAAGCCGGTGTTCCGCACCGTGATGGACGACGCCGGCCGCGCGACGGTGCAGGTCGATCAGGTCGCGACGTCGAAGATGGCGCCGACGAAGCGGTACGACCCGAACAATCCGCTCGCCGACAAAGACGGCAACGTCTGGGAAGCCGCGGTCGATAGCGCCGCCGAACTGGTCGAGATGGTCGAGACCGCCCGCCAGTATCAGAACAATGTCCAGGTCCTCGAAGGGCCTGATCAACGAAACGCTGCGGTTGGGACAATAAGCGATGACCAGCACCTCTGCCGTCAACGGAAGCAATATCGCCGTCGTGCCGAAGAACAGCGGCACCCAGCTCGGCCAGCAGGATTTCCTGCGGCTGATGACCGCGCAACTGTCGCAGCAGGACCCGTTCAACCCGGTCGACAACCAGCAGATGGTCGCCCAGATGGCGCAATTCTCCAGCCTGGCCGGGATCAGCGAGACCAACACGACGCTGAAGAGCATCGCCGACCAGCTCGGCGCGCAGACCGCGCTGCTCAAGGACATCAAGGCGGCCCAGATCGCCGCGACCCCCACCACGCAATCCACGCAGGAAGGATAAGAGCATGTCATTCTATACGTCGCTTTCGGGCCTCAAGGGCGCCCAGACCGACATGTCGGTCATCTCGAACAACATCGCCAACGCCAGCTCGACCGGCTTCAAGCGCAGCCGCGCGCAGTTCGGCGACCTGTTCGCCTCGTCGCCGACCCAGTCGACGCGCATGGTCGCGGGCCAGGGCCAGCGCCTCAACGGCATCATCCAGCAGTTCACCCAGGGCACACTCGAGGCGAGCGAGAAGACGCTCGACCTGGCGATCGCCGGCGAGGGCATGTTCGTCGTCAAGGGCGAGCCGCCGCGCGAGCAGGTGAGCTATACCCGCAACGGATCCTTCACGCCGACCGACGACGGGCATATCGTCGACACGACAGGGCAGAAGCTGCAGCTGCTGCCGGTCGACGCCAATGGCGAGGTAACCGATCGCACGCTCGGCGGCATGACCGACATGATCCTGCCGACGGGTGCTCCTTCGGATCCCACCGCGTCGCTGGTCAACATCTCGATCGGGCTCGACGGGCTCGTCACCGCGACCTTCGCCAATGGCGAGGACCAGATGCTCGGCAAGGTGGCGATGGCGACCTTCCCCTCGATGGAAGGGCTGCGGCCGATCGGCGACGCGCATTACCAGTCGACGGGCGAAAGCGGCCAGCCGACGATCGACGCCGCGACCAACGGCCCGATGGGGACGATCCGCTCGGGCGCGCTCGAACGGTCGAACGTCGACATCACCGAGGAACTGGTGCTGCTGATCGCGGCGCAGCGCAACTTCCAGGCGAACGCCAAGGCGATCGAGGGCGCGTCGACGCTGACGCAGACCCTGATCAACATGCGGTCCTGACGCCGCCGTCGCCGCCTGCCGGGAACTGATCCATGGACCGCCTCATCTATACCAGCCTCACCGCGATGCGGGGCAGCATGGCCCGGCAGACGGCGATCGCGAACAACCTCGCCAATGTGCAGACCCCGGGCTTCCGGGGCGAGATGGCCGAGGCGCAGAGCCTGTGGCTGCACGGCGCCGGTTTCGACGCGCGCGCCATGGCGTCCGAAGAGGTGGTCGGCGCCGACATGCGCGCCGGCACCATCGCGGCGACGGGGCGCGACCTCGACATCGCGATGCAGGGCGACGCGATGCTGGTGGTCCAGGCGCCCGACGGCGAACAGGCCTATACGCGGCGCGGCGACCTCCAGCTTTCGCCGAGTGGCCTGCTGACCACCGGCGACAATCATCCGGTGCAGGGCGCACAGGGTCCGATCACCCTGCCGCCCGCCGATTCGGTGAAGATCGACGCCGAAGGGCGCATCTGGGTCGTGCCCGCGGGCGGCGACCCCGAAAACCCGCAGGAAATCGACCGGCTGCGGCTCGCGACCCCCGCGGGGTCGGAGATCGTCAAGGGACTCGACGGCCTGTTCCGTGTGCGCGGCGGCGGCATCCTGCCCGACGATCCGGAGGCGCGCGTCGTCACCCGTTCGCTCGAAGGATCGAACGTCACCGCCACCGCCGCGCTCGTCGAGATGATCGAGGCGAGCAAGCAGTGGGATTCGCAACTCAAGCTGATCAGCGACGCGCGCGACATGGATAGCGCGACCGCCAACCTGATGCAGCTCCCCCGTTAAAGGAGACAGACGATGAGCTTCGGTGCCTTGCACGTCGCGCGAACCGGGCTGGATGCCCAGAGCTTTCGCATGCAGGTGATCGCGAACAACCTCGCGAACGTGAACACCACCGGCTTCAAGCGCGACCGCGCCAATTTCGAGACGCTGGGCTATCAGATGATGACCCAGCCGGGGGCGCCCTCCTCGTCGGAGAACCGCTATGCGGTCGGGCTCAACCTCGGCACCGGGGTCGAGCTCAGCGGCACCGCGCGCATCGACACGCAGGGCACGCTGAACGCCACCGGCAACGCGCTCGACATGGCGATCGAGGGCGCGGGCTTCTTTCAGGTCCAGCTTCCCGACGGACGCACCGGCTATACGCGCGCGGGCAATTTCTCGATGGCCGCCGACGGCACCATCGTGACCTCCGACGGCAAGCCGCTGCAGCCGCAGATCCAGGTGCCCGAGGATGCGACCGGCATCTCGGTCGCCGCCGACGGCACCGTGTCGGCGACCGTCCCCGGCCAGGCCGAGGCCACCGAGCTCGGCCGGATCGAGATCGCGCGCTTCGTCAACCCGTCGGGCCTGCAGGCGATCGGCGACAATATCCTGGTCGAAACCCAGGCCTCTGGCGCGCCGCAGGTCGGCGCCGCGGGCGAGGAGGGGCGCGGCATCCTGCGCGCGCAGATGCTCGAGGGATCGAACGTCAATGTCGTCGAGGAACTCGTCGACATGATCGAGACGCAGCGCGCCTACGAGGTCAATTCGAAGATGATCCAGGCCACCGACGAGATGATGAAAAATGCGACGCAGACTCTCTAGCGCGCTGATCCTGCTGGTCGCGGCGCTGCCCGTCGCGGCGGCGGCGAAGGACCGGGTTCCGGAGGACGCCTTCGCGCCCACCGCGCCCGTGCCGCCGCCTGCCGCGCCGGCCAACGGCGCGATCTTTCAGGGCGGCTATGTCGCGCTCACCTCTGGCGGGCGGGCGGGGCGCGTCGGCGACATCGTCACCATCCAGCTCGTCGAGCGCACCATCGCGTCGAAGAGCAACGCCGCCGGCACCCAGCGCGGTGGCAGCATCGGCCTGTCGCCGCCGTCGACCGGTCCGCTGTCGCTGTTCAACCCGAGCGACATCGGCATGGGCGGCGACCAGGCGTTCAAGGGCAAGGGCGAGGCATCGCAGTCGAACCAACTCGCGGGCGAGATCAGCGTGACGATCGCCGAAGTCTATCCGAACGGCACGATGCTGGTGAAAGGCGAAAAGCTGCTCACCCTCAATCGCGGCGACGAGCGGGTCCAGATCTCGGGCATCGTCCGCGCGATCGACATCGGCCCCGACAACCGTATCGCATCGACCCGCGTCGCCGACGCCAACATCCGATATGTCGGCAAGGGAGAGATTGCGCGCGCCAGCAAGCAAGGCTGGCTGCAGCGCTTCTTCTCCATCATCAGCCCCTTTTAAGCGTGAAGGAACCCGTCGTGGCCCAGCGTCCCACCCTGTTCGCCCTCTTCGCCCTGCTGCTCGCGAGCTTCGTTTTCGCGGCGCCGGCGCATGCCGAGCGCATCAAGGACATGGGCCAGTTCCAAGGCCTGCGCGCCAACCAGCTCACCGGCTACGGCATCGTCGTCGGGCTCGCGGGCACCGGCGACGACAGCCTCGACTATGCGACGCTCGGCATGAAGGGCGCGGTATCGCGCTTCGGCCTGACGCTGCCCGCCGGGATCAACCCGGCGCTCAAGAATGCCGCGGCGGTGATGATCACCGCCGAACTGCCTCCCTTCGCCAAGCCCGGCCAGCGCCTCGACGTCACGGTCTCGGCGATCGGCAAGGCCAAGAGCCTGCGCGGCGGCACGCTCGTCCTCGCGCCGCTCTATGGCGCCGACGGACAGATTTACGCGATGGTGCAGGGCAATCTCGTCATCGGCGGCCTCGGCGTCGATGCCGCCGACGGGTCGAAGCTGACGGTCAACGTGCCGTCGAGCGGCCGGATCGCCGGCGGCGCGACGGTCGAGCGCGCGGTCGACACCGGCTTCGCCGCGGGCGACTGGCTGACCTTCAACCTGCACCAGTTCGACGCGACCAATGCCAAGCGCGTCGCCGACGCGATCAATGCCGCGCTGCCCGGCTCCGCCTCGATGATCGACGGCGCCAGCATCGCGATCCGCGCCGAAGGCAATGGCGACGAGCGCATGCGGCTGATCTCGCGGGTCGAGAATCTGACCGTCCAGCGCGCCGAGCCGCCCGCGAAGGTGATCGTCAACGCGCGCACCGGCACGGTGGTGATCAACGGCGCCGTGCGCGTCGGCACCGCGGCGGTGACGCAGGGCAAGCTGACGGTGTCGATCAAGGAATCGCCGACCGTGGTCCAGCCCGCGCCGTTCAGCCGCGGCCAGACGGCGATCGAGCCGTCGAGCGACATCGAGGTCAGCGAGGCCTACCGCCCGGTGATGATGGTGCAGCCGACCGCGTCGCTGTCCGAGCTTGTCGATGCGATCAACCGCATGGGCGTGCCCCCCGGCGACCTCGTCGCCATCCTCGAGGCGCTGAGCCAGGCCGGCGCGCTCACAGCCGAACTGGTGATCATATGACGGCTCCTCTTTCTTCGATCGTGCCGACTGCTGCGCCGGCCGCTGCCGGCGGCGGCGACGGCGGGCTGCGCAAGGCGGCCGAGGCCTTCGAGGCGGTGATCCTGCGCCAGCTCATGGCATCGATGCGCCAGGCGAAGCTCGGCGACGACATCTTCGGGTCGAGCGCGACCGACAATTTCCGCGAGATGGCGGATTCGAAAACCGCCGACAGCATCGCCGCGATGCGCCAGTTCGGCATCGCCGACATGGTCGAGGCGCAGTTCCGCGCCCGCGCGGCGGGAGGCGTGCAATGAGCGACCTGCTGGCCATCGGCGCGAGCGGGCTCAAGGCTTATTCGCGCGCGCTGTCGACGATCGGGGACAATATCGCCAACGCCCAGACGCCGGGCTATGCGCGGCGCACGCTCGATCTCACCGAAAACCAGGCCGCGGGCGACATGCCGCTCTATCGCAGCGCGATCAAGCCGGGTGGGGTACAGATCAGCGGCGTGACCCGATCGGTCGATGCCTGGCTGATCGAGGATTCGCGCATCTCTTCGGGCGATGCCGAACGCTCGGCGACGCGGCTCGACTGGATGAACCGCGTCGAGGGTGCGCTGAGCGACGAGACCAACGGCATCGCGACCGGGCTGACCCGGCTGTTCACCACCGCCGACCAGTTGACCGCCGATCCGAACAATCTGACGCTGCGCAGCCAGTTCCTGCAGGCGGTCGACGACGTCGCGTCGGGCTTTCGCACCGCGGCGGGCCAGCTTTCGGGCATGGCCGACGGCATCGCCGGCGCGGCGACGAGCGAGGTCGAGGCATTCAACGCCAACCTCGACGCGCTCGAACAGATCAACATCGGCCTGCGCAAGGCGCGGCCCGGCTCGACCAACGAGGCGAGCCTGCTCGACGAGCGCGACCGGCTGCTCGACCAGCTCGCGTCGCAGGCGGGGGTCACCGCGACCTTCGACAATCATGGCGCGGTGACGCTGCGCGCGTCGGGCAGCGGCGACCTGCTGGTCGGCGGCGGCGTGGTCACGCCGATCGCGGTGACGAGCGCCGCCGACGGGCGGCTCGCCTTCACCATCGGCGGCGCGCCCTTTCCGAACGCGACGGGTTCGCTCGCGGGACTGGCCGAGGCGGCGAACCATGTCGCCGACCAGCGCGCCGGGCTCGACACAATGGCGGCGCAGATCGCGGGCCAGCTCAACGCCGCGCATCAGGCGGGGCTCGATGCGGGCGGCAATCCCGGCGCGGCCCTGTTCACCGGCACCGCAAGCGCGGCGACGCTGACCGCCGCGCCGCTTACCGCGAATCAGGTCGCGGCTGCGGATGCGACGAGCGGCAATGGCACCATGCTCGCGCTCGGCGAGATGCGCGGCAACGGCGATCCTGAAAGCACCTGGTCGGGGCATCTCGCCACCCAGGCGCAGGCGACCGCCTCGGCGCGAGCGCAGGACGCCGCGGCGACGACGCGCCGCGATGCCGCGGCCGCGGCGCGCGGCGCGGTGAGCGAAATCGATCTCGACCGCGAGGCGGCCGATCTGCTGCGCTTCCAGCAGGCCTATTCGGCCGCGGCGCGGACGATCCAGGTCGCGCGCGAAACCATCCAGACGCTGCTCAGCTCACTTTAAGGGAAAGGCGGTCGCCATGATCAACGCCGTGGGCAATCGCATGACGCGCGAGATCGCGCGCCAGCAGAAACTCGCCGACCAGCTCGAACGCACGCAGGTGCAGATCTCGACCGGCAAGCGGCTCCAGCGCATGTCCGACGACGCCGTCGCGGCGCGCCGCATCGCGACGATCGGCAAGACGCAGGCGAGCATCGACGGCTGGACCGCGAATCTCAACACGGCGACCGCGCTCGCGTCGCAGGCCGACGGCGTGCTCAAGACCGCGAGCGACCTGCTGGGCCGCGCGCGCGAGCTGACGCTTTCCGCATCGACCGGGTCGATGAGCCCGACCGACCGCGCGACCGTCGCCGCCGAACTGGGCGCCATCGCCGACGAGCTCGACGCGCTGGCGGCGACCCGCGATTCGAACGGCGAGCCGCTGTTCGCCGGCGGCGCGGCGCGCGTGATGCGCTTCGATTCGGACGTGACCTTCGCGCCGGTACCCTCGGCCGCCGATGTTTTCGTCGTCGGGGGCAACAGTCTGTCGACCGGCCTGCGCGATGCCGCCGCCGCCGTGGCGGCGAGCGACAGCGCCGGCATGGGCGACGCGCTCGACGCATTGTCGGCGGCGATCGGCCATGTCGCCGACCAGCATGCCGCGATCGGCCTGTCGGCCGGGCGGCTCGAACGGATCGGCGACGGGCTCAAGGCGCGCGGCATCGCGCTCGCCGACGAGCGCTCGGCGGTCGAGGACACCGACCTTTCGATCGCGATCGCCCAGCTCAACGCCCAGGACCTGACGCTCGGCGCGGCCCAGGCGGCCTTCGCTAAGATCAACCGCCAGACCTTGTTCGATATTTTGAACTGATCGCCCTCAATATCCGGCGCGCGCTGCCGTTAAGCATAAGGCGCCCCCCTTTTTGCCGGACCCCCGCTGGCCCGATTGGAGTTGACCCCGCATGTTTCCCGTTATCGGCATCGTCGTTCTGATCCTGCTGGTTTTCGGGGGCTTTGCGCTGACCGGGGGCAATCTGGGTCCCGTCATGCATGCGCTGCCGCACGAGATGCTGATCATCGGCGGCGCTGCGGTCGGTTCGCTGATCATCGGCAATTCGGGGCAGGAGCTGAAGGCGCTCGGCGCCGGGCTCGGCAAGGTGTTCAAGGGGCCGCAGTACAAGAAGCAGGACTATCTCGACTGCATCCTGCTCGTCTCGTCGCTGATGAAGATGATGCGGACCGAGGGGCCGGTCGCGGTCGAACCGCATATCGAGGACCCCGCCAGCTCGCCGCTGTTCCAGCAATATCCGAAGCTGCTCAAGGACAAGACGCTCGTCCACCTGATCTGCGACACGCTGCGCCTCGTCGTCGTGTCGTCGGGGACGCTCGATCCGCATGCGGTCGAGGAGGTGATGGACCATGCGGTGAAGACGCACCATCACCACGCGATCAAGCCCGCCGACGGGTTGCAGAACCTCGCCGACGCGCTGCCCGCGCTTGGCATCGTCGCGGCGGTGCTCGGCGTCGTCAAGACGATGGGCTCGATCGACAAGCCGCCCGAGATCCTGGGCGCGATGATCGGCTCGGCGCTGGTCGGCACCTTTCTGGGAGTGCTGCTCGCCTATGGCCTCGTCGGCCCGTTCGCGACGCGCGCGCGCGCGGTGATCGAAAGCGACGCCGCCATCTACCAGACGGTGAAGCAGCTCATCATCGCCTCGCTCCACGGCCATCCGCAGCCGCTGGTGATCGAGGCGGCGCGTTCGGGCGTCGCGCATGACAACCAGCCGAGCTTCGCCGAGGTCTTTGATGGAATGAGAGGCCGCTAATGGCCGCGCGCCCCAACACCCCGCTGCGCCCGATCATCGTCAAGAAGGTGATCGAGGAGGCGCATGGCGGTCATCATGGCGGTGCGTGGAAGGTTGCCTATGCCGACTTCGTGACAGCGATGATGGCCTTCTTCCTGCTGATGTGGCTGCTCGGCGCGACGACCGAGAAGCAGCGCAAGGCGCTCGCCGACTATTTCGCGCCGACGATCGTCAAGACCAAGCAGGAAAGTGCCGGGTCGAACGGCATGTTCGGCGGCGATTCGATCATCGCGGCCGACAATTATCCGCACCGCGCGGGCCAGACCGGGACGCGCTCGATCACCATCCCGCGCGACGTCGTCGGCGGGCCGAAGGAGGCGTCGGGACGCGAGCAGGATCGCGAGAAATTCCAGCAGGTCGCCAAGTCGCTGCGCGAACGGGTGCAGAAGAAGGGCGAGCTCAAGCGCCTCGCGCGCAACCTGCGCTTCACCGAAACGTCGGAGGGGATGCGGATCGACGTCGTCGACGACGCCGACTTCTCGATGTTCGTGATTGGCACCAGCCAGCTTACGCCTGAGGGTGCGCGGTTGTTTGCGGAGATCGCGGCGCCGATCGCCGAGGCGCCGAACCAGCTGATGATCCGCGGGCACACCGATGCGGCGCCCTGGTCGGCGCAGGGCGGCATGAACAACTGGCGGCTGTCGGTCGACCGGGCGGAAGTGACGCGCCACTATCTTCAGTTCCGCGGCATCGCCGCCGAGCGCTTCGCGCGCATCGAGGGGGTCGCCGATCGCGAGCCCTATGTCCCCGCCGACCGACTCGATCCGCGCAACCGCCGCATCTCGATCACCCTCGGCTGGCGGACCGCCGCTTATAATTAGTGCCAATCTGGCAGCATATCGGACGGTTAAGAACGCAATTGCGTTCCTATTACTTCCATTATGGCAATATCCCTTTGTTTTGAAAGGGTTATGTCGGGATGGATAATCTTTTGTTTACCACTTTCCTCAATCTCTTGCCCATCGCAGAGGCGCCGACGGGGGGCGCGGTGGAGACGAAAATGACCGAGGGTGGGCACAACAAGGCAGCGGCGGCGCTGGAGGCATCGATCATCGGCAGCAGCCCGGCGATCTGCCAGCTTCGCGACATGATCCGGCGCGTCGCGCGGTCGAACGCCTCGGTGATGCTGTGCGGCCCGTCGGGATCGGGCAAGGAACTCGTCGCCCGCGCGATCCACGACGAAGGCGTCCGCGCCGGCAAGGCCTTTGCCGCGATCAACTGCGGCGCCATTCCCTCCGACCTCATCGAATCCGAACTGTTCGGGCATGAAAAGGGCAGCTTCACCGGCGCCCACGCCCGCCGCATCGGCCATTTCGAGGCGAGCGACGGCGGGACGCTGTTCCTCGACGAAATCGGCGACATGCGCTTCGACATGCAGGTGAAACTGCTCCGCGTGCTCGAGGAGCGGACGATCGTCCGCGTCGGCAGCAGCGAGATGCGCCGCGTCGACGTCCGCGTCATTTCGGCGACGCACCAGGATCTGGGCGCCGCGATCGCCGAGGGCAAGTTCCGCGAGGACCTGTTCTTCCGCCTCGGCGTCATCGTGCTCCAGGTCCCCAGCCTCGCGAGCCGGGTCGAGGATATTCCGGCGCTGATCCGCCATTTCCAGCGCAAGATGCCCGCCGACGCCAAATGCCGTTACGACGATGCCGCGCTGGCGGTGCTGCTGCGCCATGACTGGCCGGGCAACGTCCGCGAGCTGCGCAATTTCGTCGAGCGCGCCAGCGTGCTGCACGGCGGCGAGACGCTCGGCGCCGACGATGTCGCGCGCCTTCTGAACCCCACCGCAGCGCCTGCGCCGCGGCCGGCTGTCCCCAGCAGCTTCGCCGCGGTGCAGGCCAGCGCGGACGACGCCGCCTTCCACGCCGCGCATCCCAAGACGCCGGCGCCGGGGCGCCCGATCGACCTCAAGCGCGAGATCGAGACGATCGAACTCGAACAGATCCACGTCGCGCTCGACCTTGCCGACGGCATCATTTCGGAGGCCGCGCGCCTGCTGACGCTCAAGCGCACGACGCTGATCGAGAAGATGCGCAAATATGGGGTCCACCAACAGGCGGCGTGATCGCCGCACACCGGTTCAGCACCGCTGAAACAAGGGGCTCTGGTCCGCCCCTGCCCAGTCGCCCGGCCGCCCGTCCCCACCTAGGGCGGCCGGGCGCAAGGTCGTTTCGGGCTGCCCCCGAAAGGCCTTTCCTGTATCAGCGCGGCAATCCAGAGCGTGCGCAAACCGCTCTGGATTGCTTCCCCGGATCAGGTCCGGGGTGGCGAAGGGCCGGCCAGAAGTCATCAGAGTCCAGAGCGGCGTACCATAAATCTGCACCGCCCCTTATCCGTTCGTGTCGAGCGAAGTCGAGACACCTATCTGTGTGGCGCAAGGCCGATGGGTGTCTCGACTTCGCTCGACACGAACGGGACGATGGGTCGGATCTAAGGCTCGATGCTCTAGCGTAGTTGCCGCCAGGCGGAACTGATCGTCAGGATGCCGTCGAGCAGTTCGACGAGGTCGGACTCGCTGTTCGCGGCGACCGCGGTATCGAGCTTGCGGCGCATGCTGCGATAGACGCGCGACAGCGACGCGGCGACGTCGCCCCCCGCCTCGTGGTCGAGCCCGGCGTCGAGCGCGATCAGGATCGCTCGCGCGCGGTGCGCGGGTTCGGTGGCCGAGATGCGCTGGCCCTGCCGCACCATCGCGGCGAGCACGCCCACCGCCGTCTCCAGCTCGTCATAGAGCATGGTGACGAGTTCGACCGGGTCGGCCGACTCGGCGCGGCTTTCGTTCTGCAATCTGCGATATTGTCCGGCCGCCCGGACGGTCGATGCGGTCGCTGCCACGGCGGACGTCCCTAATTCTTATACTGGTTGTTCCACATCTCGATCTGCTGTTCGAGATAGGATTGCGTCGCCTTGAACGCGGCCAGCTTGGCATCGAGCGCGCCATACTGCTTCTCGAGCCGCTTGCGATAGATGTCCTCGCGCTCCTCGACCTTCTCGAGCTGTTCGGCGAGCGACGCGCGGCGGGCGTCGAGCATCGACGTGGCGCGGCCGAGCACGCCGTCGCTGGCGACCGCCTTGTCGCGGATCGCGTCGAGCACGAAGGCGATGCCCGGATCGGTGGCCTCGGTGTGGGTGGCGTCGCGGCGCGGGTTGAACAGCGCCTCGACCGCGCCCGCGTCGGTGGCGAGCGCCTTTTCGAGCTTGGCGCTGTCGAGCGCGAGCAGGCCGTCCTTGGTCAGGCTGATCCCGATGTCGCTCAGCTTGTTGATGCTGCCGTGGCTGGTCAGGGTCTTGCTGACCAGGCTGCCCAGCTCGCTTTCGAGCTGGCGCAGCGACGTCGTTCCCCCCGCCAGGCTCGCCGCCGAGGTCAGGCTTTTCTTGAGCTGGTTGAAGACGTCGACGAAATCGCCCGCGGTCTGGCGGATCATGTCGAGCGGCCGGCTGGCGCCGATATCGACCGGCTGGCCGGGCGCCGCCTTCTTGAGCGTCAGCGACAGGCCGGGCAAAACGTCGTCGATCGTGTTGCTCGGGCGGCTGAACGCGACGCCGTCGATGGTGAATTGCGCGTCGGCGGCGCTCTGGCCGAGCGTCATGGCGCCGCCGCTGCCATAGCCGAACGCGGCGAGCCCCGGGTCGGCGCCCGCGTCGGCGGACAGGGTGAAACCGTTCGCGGCGCCGCTCGCGCCCTTCAGGATCAGACGATAGCCGCCCTCGTCGGCGACGATCGACGCGGTGACGCCGCTGCCGCTTGCATTGATCGCGGTGGCGAGGCCGTCGAGGCTGTCGTTGGCGGCGTCGATGGTGATGCTGTGGTCGACGCCGCCGACGCTCAGCGTCATCGTCCCCTGGCCGATCGCGGCGGCCCGGTCGGCGACGACCCCCGAATAGGCGGTCTGCGCGCGCGCGAGCTGCGACACGGTGACGGTGGCGGCGAAGCTGTCGGCCTGAAGCCCGGCGCGCGCGCTGAGGCCGAGCATGCTGTCGTCGGAGACCGTCGGGCTGCTGCGCAGCGCGCCGTCGGCGATCATCTGACTCAACGAATCGGCAAAGCCCTCGAGGTCGGACTTCGCCTGCGCGACGGCGCTGATCCGCGCCTGGTTCTGTTGCGTCATCGTCGCGATGCGCGCGATCTTGGGCTCGCGCGAGGCGTTCGACAGGTCGGTGACGAGCTGCTTGATGTCGAGGCCCGAGCCGAAGCCGAGGCTGTTGGCGATTGAACTGACCATGGTGCGTTTCCTTCGCTCTGCTTAACGGCGGCGCGCGCGATTCCTTAAGCGCGCCGGCGGCGGTCAGGCGGCGCGGCGGCCGTCGGGGTCGAAGCGGTGCGACGACGGCACGTCGACCGCGGGCTGCGACCGCCCTTCGGCGACCGCGCGTTCGAGCTGGAAGACGAAGGCGAGCACCGTCGCCACCGCGACGAACAGTTCCTCGGGAATCACGCGGCCGGCGCGTGCGGTGAAATAGATGGCGCGGGTGAGCTGCGGATATTCGAGGATCGGCACCGCGGCCTCGCGCGCCAGCGTGCGGATCGACAGCGCGACGTCGCCGCGCCCGCGCGCGACCACGACCGGCGCGGCATCGACGCCGGGACGATAGCGCAGCGCGACCGAGAAATGGGTGGGGTTGGTGAGGACGACGGTCGCCTCGGTCACCGCCTTGCGCGCCGACCCGCTCAAAATGTCGTGGGCGCGCTGGCGCTGCGCCTGCTTCAGTTCGGGGGCGCCCTCGGTCTGGCGCATCTCCTCCTTCACCTCCTGCTTGCTCATCATCAGCTTGCGGTTGCGCTGATACCATTGCGCGGGAACGTCGATCAGCGCGATGACGACCAGCCCGCCCGCCATCGCGAGCATCGCCCGCGCGACCGCGCTCCCCGCCAGCCCCAGCGCGGCGTTGAGGTCGGTCGATGCCATCGTCATGATCGCCGGCAGGTTCACCGCGATCAGCTGATAGCCGATGGTGCCGAGCAGCAGCACCTTGGCGATCGACTTGGCGAGCTCGATCAGCCCCTGCATGCCGAAGATGCGCTTGATGCCGCTCAGCGGATTGATCCGGTTGCCCTTGAAGCCCAGCGCCTTGCCGCGCCAGCCGAGCGAGCCGAGCATCGCGGGGGCCGCGATGCTCGCGACCAGCGCGAGCGCGAACAGGCTGGCGAGCGGCAGCAGCACCTCGACTCCGTTGCGCAGCACCGCCTCGCCGGGCGCGAAATGCGCGACGTCGTCGGCGTCGAGCGTCAGCCCGCGCCGCACCAGCTCGCCCGCCGACCGGACGAGCCAGCCGCCCGCCGCGAACAGCCACCCCGCGCCGGCGAGCATCATCAGCGCCGTCGCCAGCTCGCGCGACATCAGCACATCGCCTTCGCGCGCCGCGTCGGCGCGTTTCTTCGGCGTCGGCTGTTCGGTCTTCTGGTCCTTTTCGGTGGTGCCCGACATCGCGTCAGCCCGCCGCGATCTGCCGCGCCATGTCGAGCGCGTCGGACAGGAAGCGCGCGATCGCCTCCGCCATCACCGGGGTCGCCATGGCGAGCAGCACGACGCCGGCGAGCAGCGTCGCGGGCAGGCCGACCGCGAACAGGTTCATCGCCGGCGCCGAACGTCCGATCACGCCCATGATCATCTGGACGAGGATCAGCACGAAGCCGACCGGCAGCGCGATCGTCAGCCCGGCGGCGAACATCAGGCTCGCAAAGCGCAGGATGCCGCCGATCGCGGCGAAGGAGGGAAAGGCGCCCCCCGGCGGCAGCGCGGTATAGCTGTCGACGATGATGCCGACGAGCAGCAGGTGGCCGTCGGCGGCGAGGAAGAGCGCGGTCGCCAGCATCGAGAGGAACTGGCCGATCGCCGAACTGGCGGTGCCGCTCAGCGGATCGATCATCGACGCGAAGCCGAGGCCCATCGCGTTGCTGATCGTCTCGCCGCCGAGCAGCGCGGCGGCGAGCCCCATCTGGAGCACGAAGCCGATGCCGAGCCCGATCACCACCTCGCCGACGATCAGCAGGAAGCCGGGCAGCGAGACGATTCCCTCGACGGGAAGCGCAAGGCCCGAAGCGGCGACCGCGGGCACGCCGACCGCGAGCGCGACGATCAGCCGCAATTGCACCGGCACATTGGCCGCGCCGAACACCGGCGCCGCCAGAAAGGCCGCGCCGGGGCGGATCATCCCCAGCATCCAGAGCTGGAGCATCGCCTCCACGTTCGGGATGTCGGCGGGATCCATCGCGGCGCTAGCGGACGAGATTGGGTATCTGGGCGAACAGATCGCGGGTGAAGTCGGTGAGCAGCACGAGGATGCTGCTGCCGAAGATGGCGAGGCAGACCGCGGTGATGATCAGCTTCGGCACGAAGCTGAGCGTCTGTTCGTTGATCGAGGTCGCCGCCTGCACCATGCCGAGCAGCACGCCGACGACGAGCACCGGAATCAGGATCGGTGCGGCGGCGAGCGCCAGCACCCACAGCGACTGCTGCGCGACCCCGATGAAATAGTCCGCTTCCATGGTCAGCCCCTCAGGTTCCGAAGGAGGAGGCGAGCGAGCCCATCGTCAGCGCCCAGCCGTCGACGAGGACGAACAGCAGCAGCTTGAAGGGCATCGATATGACCGTCGGCGACAGCATCATCATGCCCAGCGACATCAGCGACGAGGCGACGATCAGGTCGATGACCAGGAAGGGCAGGAAGATCAGGAAGCCGATCTGAAACGCGGTCTTGAGTTCGCTGGTGACGAAGGCGGGGAGCAGGATCGAGAAGGGCACGTCCTTCGGGCTCGCGTAGGTCGGCGCCTTGGCGATCTTCGCGAACATCATCAGGTCGGTCTTGCGCGTCTGCTGCATCATGAAGCCGTGCAGCGAATCGCCCGAACGGACCAGCGCTTCGCCGATATCGATCTGTTCCTGGCCGTAGGGGGTGATCGCGACGCGGTTCACTTCGCTGATCACCGGCTGCATCACGAACAGCGACAGGAACAGGCTGAGCCCGACGAGCACCTGGTTCGGCGGCGTCTGCTGGAGCCCGAGCGCGTGGCGCAGGATCGACAGCACGATGATGATGCGCGTGAAGCTGGTCATCATCAGCAGCAGCGACGGCAGCACCGTCAGCAGGCTCATCAGGATGAGTATCTGGAGCGACAGCGTCAGCGGTCGCCCGTTGCCGCCGATCTCGCCGACCGCGCGGGTCAACCCGTCGGCGGCCTGTGCGTGCGCGGCGGGCGCCGCGGCGAGCAGCGCGACGCCGCCGGCGATCGCGGCGGCACGCAGCCAGCGGATGCGGCGGCGGGTCGTCCCGGCCGGATCAGCCGACATGAAAATCGCCCTGGCTGTTGTCGGCGAGGCGCGTGACCTGGCCGCGCGAGACCGAGAGCAGGATCCGCTGCCCGGCGAATTCGACCACGGCGAGCTTGGTACCGGGGCCGAGCGGCAGCACGCCGACCATCTCGATCGGCCGCTCCTGCCTCGCTCCGGCCAGCGGGCCGCCCATCTGGACGCGCTTCCACAGCCACAGGCTGCCCCACGCCATGCCGCCGACCAGCGGCAGCAGGATCAGCAGACGCAGGAGATATTCGAGCATCAGGCCCTCCGCTCGAAACCGCCGAGGCGATTGTCGGGGGCGACGACGTCGGCGATCTGGATGCCGTAGCGGCCGTCGACGCTGACGATCTCGCCCTTCGCGATCAGCGTGCCGTTGGCATAGATGTCGAGCAGGTCGTTCGCGGCGCGGTCGAGCTCGACGACGCTGCCCTCGGTCATCGCGAGCAGTTCGGCGAGCGTCATCGAGGTCGAGCCGACCTCGACCGAAACGCGCAGCGAAACGCCCGCGAGCAGGTCGAAATTGGGCGCCGCGCCGATACCGGCATCGCGGCGGTCGCGGCGCGCGGCGGGCGGGGCTTCTTCCAGGTCACTCATGGTCCGATCCTCTTTCGATTCGGTCGATCAATATGGCGGCGTTGCCGTTGGCCTCGCCGATGCTGCCGACCGCGAAGTTCCGGCCGGCTATGGTTATCGGGACATGACGCGATATGGTTAACGGAATGATATCGCCGACCTGCAGCGACAATAATTTCGTCAGGCTGATCTCGGGCCGCGCGAGGACCGAGCGCACCGGCAGGCGTACCCCGCGCAGCGTGCCGTCGAGCTTCGCCGCCCACACGGGGTCGGTCGCGGGATGGTCGTCGATCTCGGGAACCGGCTCGGCGCCCGCGATTCCGCGCAGCGCGGCGAGCGGATAGGCGCAGACGATCGTCTGGCCGTCGAACGGCGCGCCGCGCAGCGTGAAGCGCTGGACGAGCAGTTCGTCGTCGGCGCGCACCGCCGCGAGCTTCGCCGGATCGCAGGTCACGCAATCGAGTTCGGGTTCGATCCCCATCGTACCGCGCCACGCGATCGCGAGTTGCCGCCCCATGTCGCGGCCGATCCGCGCGGCGAATCGTTCCTCGGCGTCGGTCAGGTCCTCGCGGTCGCCCGCGAGCTGGCCCTTGCCGCCATAGAAGATGTCGACGAGCTGGAGGACGAGCCCGCGTCCGGCGCCGAGCAGCACCGGCCCCTTGAGCGGCGGCGCGTGATAGCGCCAGTGGATGCCGGGCGCGATCGACCCGCACCAGTCGGCGAAGCTCATATGGCCGGCCGCCGCGCGCTCGACCTGCACCAGCGGCGCGCCGAGGGCACGGATCAGGTCGCGCAGGCTGCGCGCGAACTGGTTGGCGATGCCGTCGAGCGCCGGAAAGGCATAGCTGCCCTCCGCCTTGCGCAGCAGCAGCGACGCCCTGGCTTCGGGCGCGGCGGTGGTATGGGCGGCCTGCGTCACTGGATCACCAGGCTGGTGAAATAGACATTGTCGATGCCGCCGAAGCCTTCCTTCTCGCGCAGCACCTGGTTGATCGCGCCGGTGAGCTGGCGCTGAAGCTGCTGCTTGCCGCCCGATGTCGACAGCAGCGCCGGGTCCTGCTCGGCGAGCACCATCAGCACCGCCGAGCGGATCGGCACTTCCTGGCGCTTGATGTTGGTGATGACCTTGCCGTCGTAGAAGGTCGACAGGCTGATCCCGACCTGCAGGAAGCCCGACCCGTCGGCCAGGTTGGTCGTGAAGCTGTCGGGCATCGGATAATAGGTGATCTCATATTTGCGCGGATCGATCTGGAAGCGGTCGTTGGGAACCGACACGGTTCCGACCTTCAGCGGCGCGTTCTTGCCGCCCTCGCCTTCGCCCTCGGCCGCGGCTTCGCTGCCGGCGCTGCGCAGCACCAGCTTGGGATAATGATCCTCGGGCTTCGCGGCCTCGCTCGCGAGTCCGCCGCCCAGATAGATGCCGGCGCCGGTGCCCGCGCCGATCAGCACGACGGCGCCGATGCCCAGCATCAGCATCTTCTTCATCTTGCCGCCCTTTTTGGGCGTTTCGGTCTGTTCCTTGGACATGACCCTTTGTCCTTTCCTGATCAGGCGAACCGGCCGCGGCGATCGGCGGCTCGGTCGGTGTCGCGCGGCTCGGCGCGCTCGGTGGCGGTTTCGATGAGATGGGCGGTCTGGCCGGCGGGTTGATCGCCGCGGCCCTGGCCCTGCTGCGACTGGCGTCCGGTCTCGCCGGGGGTGCAGGTGACTTCGGCGCCGGCGACGCGCACGCCCTGCTGGCGCAGATCCTCGACCAGCCGGCCCTGCGCGGCGTGGACGATCGTCGCGGTCGCCTCATGCTGCGTGTCGAGCTTCAGCGTCACGCCCTCGTCGCCCTGGCGCATCGCGACGTCGAGCCGGCCGAGATGACGCGGCATCAGGCGAAAGGCGATGTCGCCATCGGATGATTTGGTCGCGGCGATGTCGGCGGCGAGCTGCGCGATCCAGCGATCGTCGCTGCCCATGTCGAGCGTGCGCTCGGCGACCGGGACGGGCTGCGCTGTCGGCGCGACACCCGTCGCGGCGGGGGCCGCCGGCTGGGTGAACAGCACCGTCATCGAAGCACCGCCATCGGTCGCGGCGGGCTTCGGCGCCTGCGGATCGGCCGTTGGCATCGCGTCCGGGCGGACGACGGCCGGCGTAACCGGGGTCGTGGGTGCCGCGTAGCGCGGTCCCGCAAAGTCCGGCGTCGGCGCGGCTGCGGCAGCGCCGGGCACCGGTGCCGCAGGCGCCGCAGTGGCGGGCGCAGGCGCGGATGCGTCAGCCTGTGCGGCCGTGAAGGGCAGCGTCGTCGTCGCGGCGGTCGGCGTTTCGCCATCGGGGGGCGTCGGGACGGGTCCGTCCGTTTCGCCCTCGGCCGCGGCGGCATGGGTGCGAATCGGTGCCGCGTCGCGGCCGTGCTTGCCGGCAAAGACGGCGATCAGGCTGGCGGCCGCCTCGGCAGCGCGCCGGTCGGCGGCAACGGGGTTGTCCTCGGCCTCGACGGGCCGGCGGTGCGGCGGCGTCGTGCGGGTCGGCGCGGTTTCGACCTCGCCCCCGGCGACCTGCGCTGCGGGCGCCGGAGCGGGCTTTCCGGCGAGATCGGGTCGCGGACCTTCGGTCGACACGGGCTGGTCGTCTGCCGGCACCGCGGGAACGGTTTCGACCGGGGCGGCGTCCGCTTCGCCCGGCACGACGGGCGCCGGGACCGGCAAGGTGGTTTCGGCGTCCGCAATCGGCGCCGCTGCCGCGTCGGCGACGGGCGTGGTGGACGGCACAGCAGGCGATGCCGTGACGGCAGCGCCCGGCATGGCGGCGATCAACTCGTCGAACCCGCTCTCGCCGTCGCCCGCCGGAGTCTGGCCAATCGCCGCGAGGATCGCGGCGAGGCCCGGCTGCGTCGGTGTCTGGAGCAGGGTGGTGCTCATCATGCGGCGCCCCCCTCGATCAGGCGCAGGCTCATCGCGCGGCGGCGGAAGGGGCGGTTGGCGTCGCTACGGCGTTCCATGTCGGCCTCGTCGGAGCGGCGGCTGCGCTCGTAGAGGCGCACCGCCGATTCCTCCTTGATCATCGCATGCTGCGCGCGCACGCCCATCTCGTCGCGGCGGGCGCTGGCGTGGCTGAGCGGCGCGGCGAGATTCTCCTTCGCCATGTCGAGCCGCATGCCGAGTTCGCCGACCGAATTGAGCGCGCGTCCCGCGACCGCGCCCTTCGCCATCGCGAGGTCGACGCGCAGCGTCTCGAGCCGCTGCGCCAGTTCGACGAGGCTCGCCAGCTCGCCCTTGGCGCGCGCCAGATTGGCCTCCGCCATCTGATGTTCGACGGAGCGCACGCGGATGATGCGTTTGCGGCGTGCGGTACGGGCGTTCATGCGGAATATCCTTCGACAAGGGACTGACGCGAGGTCTGGAAATCGACCTGCGCGGCGGCGGGTTGGGAAACGAATGCGAGTTGGTCGGCGCGGCGCGCGATGGCGGTATCGAGCACCGGGTCGCTGCCGGCGACGTAGGCGCCCATCAGCATCAGGTCGCGATTCTCCTCATAGGCGGACCAGAGCTGGCGAAAGCGCGCGGCGGCCGCGGCATGGTCGGGATCGACCGAATCGGCCATGGTGCGCGACAGCGAGCGCGCGACGTCGATCGCGGGATAGACGCCCTGTTCGGCGAGCTGGCGCGACAGGATGATATGGCCGTCGACGATCGCGCGGGCGCTGTCGACGACCGGATCATCGATGTCGCCGCCGTCGGCGAGCACGGTGTAGAGCGCGGTGATCGAGCCGCCGGTCTGGCTGTCGTTGCCGGCGCGCTCGACGAGCGAGGGGATGAGCGCGAAGACCGACGGCGGATAACCCTTCATCGTCGGCGGTTCGCCCAGCGTCAGCCCGATCTCGCGCTGCGCGTGCGCGACGCGGGTCAGGCTGTCGATCAGCAGCAGCACCTTCTTGCCTTCCTGGCGGAACGCCTCGGCGATCGCGGTCGCGCGCATCGCGGCGCGCAGGCGGAGCAGCGGCGGATGGTCGGCGGGAACCGCGACAACGACCGATTTCTTGCGCACCGCGGGGGGCAGCTTGGTCTCGACGAAGTCGCTGACCTCGCGGCTGCGCTCGCCGATCAGGCCGACGACGATCACGTCGCATTCTGTGCCGGCGATCATCTGGCCCATCAGCACCGACTTGCCGACGCCCGATCCGGCGATGATCGCGACGCGCTGGCCCTCGCCGACGGTGAGCAGCCCGTTGATCGCGCGCACGCCCATGTTGAGCGGCTTCGTCACCCGGCCGCGGCGCAGCGGATTGACCTTGCGGCCGGCGAGCGGCCACTGGAATTGCGACTGCACCGGCGGGCGGCCGTCGAGCGGATGGCCCTGTGCGTCGATGATGCGACCGAGCAGCGCCTTGCCGACCGCGACCATGCTGCTCGCGCCGTGCGGCTCGACCGGCGCGCCGGTGACGAGCGGCATGTTGGCGTCGAACGGCAGGACGAGGCTGCTCTGGCCGCGAAAGCCGACGACCTCGCCGTGGATCGGATCGCCCGTCGCCGACCTGATGCGGACATTGCTGCCGAGCGGCATCGGGAAACCCGATACTTCGAGCATGATCCCTTCGTGCGCGACGAGTGTGCCGATGCGCCGCGGCGAGGCGTGCGTCAGGTCGATCGGCCCGAGGAGCTGATGCGCGGTCATGGCGAGCCGGCGCGTCATGCGGCGGCGTCCTGGCTGCCCAGCGCGGCGCGCAGTTCGTCGAGATAGACGGCGCGGCCGTGCTCGATCCAGCCGGTCGAGGTTTCGATGCGCACGGTGCCGCGCATCATCGCGGCGTCGGCCTCGATCGGCAGCGCGATGCCGCTGCCCGACAGCAGCACGGCGTCGGCGGGGTTGACCCACAGCGTGCGCGCCTTGTCGGCCTCGGCGACCATCGCGGCGGCGATGTCGGCCTGCGTCTGCAGCCATTCGGCGTCGATCGGCGCGCTTTCGACGATCTGGCGGACCAGTCGCTCGACCGTCTCGGCGATGAGCTGCGCCAGTTCCTCGCTCGGTTCGTCCTGCAGCGCTTCGGCCGCGGCGACGAGCGCGAGGAGCTGATGGCGCTCGACCGCGAAGCCGGCCTCGGCGAGGCGCTGGCCTTCGGCCAGACCGCGCGCGAACGGATCGTCGGCGGGCTCGGCCTCGGCGGGTTCGGGGGCGGGCGGTGGGGCCTCGGCGGCGCGCGGCGCGGGACCGAGGTGCAGCGGGCGAAAGCCGCCGCCGCGCGCCTGGGCGGCCGCGAGCAGGACGGGGGTGAAGCCGGTTTCGACGGAGCGATCAGACATAATCGTCGGCTCCGCCCGCGATCACGATATCGCCGTTCGCGGCCATCTGGCGGACGATCTGCATGATCGCCTTCTGCGCCTCGTCGACGTCGGTGCGCTTGACCATCGTCATTTCGGCCATCTCGTCGCGGATCGTTTCCGCCGCACGCTTCGACATCGTCGACAGGCAGAGGTCGGCCATCGCCTCGTCCGAACCCTTGAGCGCGAGCGCGAGCTGGGCGGCGTCGACCGCGCGCAGGATGGTGCCGAGGCTGCGCATGTCGAGGTCGCGCAGATTCTCGAAGATGAACATTTCCTCCTCGATCGTCTGGGCCAGCTGCTTGTCGTGCTTCTTGAGCGCCCGGATGGTGCGCTCGGACAGGTGACGGGGCATCACCTTCATGATCTTGGCGACGTCGCTCGGCCCGCCGATCGGCTGCTTCGCGACGCGCTGCCCGCCGACATTGGCGGCGGTGAGCACCGCTTCGAGATCCTCGATCGCGGCGACCGGGACGGCAGTGAGCTGCGCCGCGCGCAACACGAGGTCGGCCTGGAGCAGTTCGTCGAGCGATTCGATCGCGCGCGCCGCCACGTCGGGAACGAGCACCGACAGGATCAGCGCGCCGACCTGCGGATGTTCGCTCGCGAGCAGCGCGCTGATCGCCTCGACGTCCATCCAGCGCAGCATCTCGAGCGATGCGGCGCTCGACTGCGGCGCGACGGCGGAGAGGATATTGTCGGCGCGGACGTTGCCGACCGCCTGGTTGATCACCGCGCGGATGCGGGTGTCGGCACCGACCGCGAGTGCGCTGACGTTGCGGCTGCGCGTCACGAAGCGGTCGAGCGCCTGCTCGATCTGCACTTCCGACGCGTTCGCGGTGTCGAACATCGACTTGGCGAGCTGGCGCACCTCGTCGGGATCGAGATGCTTGAGGATCGTCGCCGCCTCGCTTTCGTCGAGCAGCATCAGCAGGATCGCCGCGGCCGACGACCCGTCGATCGCGGGACGGACCTCCACCGGCGGGGCGATCTCGGCGTCGAGGACATCAGCCACGGGCCGCCTCCTGCATCAGTTGGCGGACGACGAGCGCGGCGCGCTGCGAATCCTGGCGGACGAAGGCGCGCACCAGATTGGCGCGCGCTTCATAGCTCGGCGCCGCCTCGATCATCTCCAGCGTGATCTCGCGGTTCGCGCGCTGCGCGTCGGGCGCGGCGAGCGCGGGACTGCCTTCGGTGGCGGCGAGCAAGCTTTCCTCGATCGCCGCGTCGCGCTCGGCACGCGCGGCGGTGCGCGCCTTCGCCGCCTTGATCAGCGGCCGGCCGACGAACAGGAAGGCGAGCAGGGCAGCGAGGATCGCGCCGGCCTGCTTGACCAGCGGCAGGAACCAGGCCTGATCGTAGAAGGCGGGGGCGCTGTCCTCGACCTTGGCGAAGGGGCGCTGGCTGATCGCGACCATGTCGCCGCGCGTCTGATCATATCCGATCGCGCCCTTCACCAGCCCGTCGATCTTGGCGATGTCGCCCTGGCTCAGCGCCTTCTGTCCCTGGTTGAGCGCGACCGCGACCGAGACGCGGCGCAGGCGGCCCTGCGGGCTGTGCGTCACCGAAATCTCGCGGCCGACCTCATAGGCGCGGGCGGCATTCTCGTTGCTCTGCGTCGAGGCGGCGGGCGCCCCGGCCGGCGCCGCCTCGGGCGCCTGCGACAGGGTGGTGGCGGGCGGCGGCTGGTTCGACAGCGCGCCGGGGATGCCGACCGCGGGCGGGGTGCCCTGGCCGCTCACGGTGCGCGTCACCTGCTCGCTGCGCAGCGCGCGATCATTCTCGGGAAAGCTTTCGCGCGTCGCCTGGCTTTCGGACATGTCGATGTCGGCGTGGACCTCGACGCTGTAGTTGCCGGCGCCGAGCATCGGCCCGAGCAGCGTTTCGAGCGCGCGGCGGAAGCGGTCCTCGATCTGCGTCTGGAGCTGAAAGGCCTTCATGTCGCCGCTCGTCGCGCCGTCGGACAGCAGCGCGCCGCGCTGGTCGATCACCTGCACCTGGTCGGCGTTCATGCCGGGCACCGACGAGGCGACGAGGAAGCGGATCGCCTGCACCTGCCCCTCGGACAGCGAGCGGCCGTTCTGCAGCGTCAGCATCACCGACGCGGTCGCGGGCTTGTCCTCGCGGACGAACAGGCTCGGCTCGGCGGCGGCGATATGGACGCGTGCGCTGCGGACCGCGTCGATCGTCTCGATCGTCCGCGACAGGTCGGCCTCGCGCGCCGAGCGCAGCGTTTCGCCCTCGATCGCGCGGCTCGATCCCATCGGCAGCGCGGCGATCAGGCTGTCGCCGCTCGGCTGCGCCCGGGGCAGGCCCTGGCCGGCGAGCGCGATGCGCGCCTGATAGAGCTTGTCGGCATCGACGGTCAGCGCGCCGGTCGCGGGGTCGATGCTGTGGGCGATACCCTGCGTCTGCAGCGCGTCGGCGACCGCCGCCTTGTCGGCGTCGTCGAGCCCGGCGAAGAGCTGGGTCTGCGGCGCGGCCGAGGTCATGAACCAGGCGAGCGCGGCGATGCCGATCGCGGTGCTGGTGGCGATCGCGGGCAGCGCGCGCTGGACCGCGGGCTGGCGGATGAATTGCTGGACGGGCGCGAACCGGCCGCCCATCGCTGGGACGGGCAGGCGGTTGGCGGTTTCGACGGGGGTCAGGACTTGGGCTTCGGCCATGGGTTACACCGGCATGTTCATGATGTCGCGATAGGCGGAGAGCAGCTTGTTGCGGACCTGCAGGGTCGTCTCGAAGCCGAGCGAGGCCTTCTGCCGCTCGATCATCACGCTGACGATGTCGTGCGTGTCGCCGCGTTCATAGGCTTCGCTGACGTCGCTCGCCCGATGCTGCTGGGCGTTGACCTGTTCGAGCGCGGCCGAGATCGCCGACCCGAAATCGGGCGTCCCTTCCGCGGCGCCGCCCGCGTCGATGCCGCCGCGACCCGCGGCGCGCTGCAGCGCCTGGTTCTGATTGAGGATCGAACTGCGCATCTGCAGCAGTCGGCTCTGATCGATGGTGCTCATTCGCTCTCATCCGGTTCCGTCGTGGCGCGGCGCGCCGCACGCCAAAGAACAATGCAAGGCGCGTGCCAGAATATTTATCGGCTGATTTTCAGTGATTTGATCGGATGCCGACAGGCTTGACGCCGCGTCCGACATTTTTTTGACACCGCGGCTTAATCCGACCCGCGCTCCGCCGTTACTGGCTTCGTGACCGCTCGCTGAGCCCTCACTCCACGGGAACGGCCTCTCGGCCTGAAAGGATTAATATGACTGTCATCAACACCAATGTGAGCGCGCTGCGGGCCCAGAACAGCTCGCGTGTTGCCAATCAGATGCAGGCCACTGCGATGGAACGCCTGTCGAGCGGCAAGCGCATCAACAGCGCGAAGGACGACGCCGCCGGC
>NZ_MEFH01000064.1:0-49493 GCF_001725095.1 Sphingopyxis sp. SCN 67-31
TCGCGGCAAGCGCAGCACCAGGCTGGTTATCGCCGCCGCAAAGACCGACATCCGCGCACCCGATCCCCGGCTTGTCGCGCTCATCGCCAAGGCGCATCGCGCCCGCGAGCATCTGTTCGTCAGCGCCGCCTCACGCGGTGATCGCCATGCCGAGCGGCTCGCGCGCCTTGCCTATCTTGCCCCAGATATCACCAGCGCCATTCTCGATGGCGCCCAGCCACGGGCGCTTACCAGCCGCCGCCTGCTCAAGCTTCCTGCACTTCCGCTCGGCTGGCCCGATCAGCGCAGGCTCCTCGGATTTAGCTGACCCCTCTGTCGAATCGGTGGCCACGAAAATCGCCCACAGAGACGCGCGCGAAAGATACGCACAATCCCCGCTCCACATCCCGCGTCTCCAGCCAACACATCGAAGCTACGCGCAAAAGACCCGCAGAACTGCGCCACTCCGCGGACGCCGTCATATATTTATTGAATTATATCAATGTCTTGAATGTGCGTGGTGCGCCCGGCAGGATTCGAACCTGCGACCACCCGCTTAGAAGGCGGGTGCTCTATCCAGCTGAGCTACGGGCGCGCGGCGCGGTCGGCGCCCGCTGGCGCATAGCGTGGTTTGCGCATCGCGCAAAGCAGGTTAAGCAGCAACGCCATGCCCGACTCCCCCGTCGCCCCTTCGGCCGCTTCGGCCCGGCCCGCCCAGGTCAGCGCCGCCAGCGTCCGGCACTTCCGCTATTACGACCTGGTGATGGCGGCCTTCGTCGCCATCCTGCTGCTGTCGAACATCATCGGCGCCTCGAAACCCAGCTACATCCCGATGCCCGACGGCAGCCAGTGGGCGTTCGGCGCCGGCGTCCTCTTCTTTCCGATCAGCTACATCATCGGCGACGTGCTGACCGAGGTCTATGGCTATGCACGCGCGCGGCGGGTGATCTGGACGGGCTTCGCCGCGCTCGCCTTCATGGCCTTCATGGCGTGGGTCGTCGTCGCGCTGCCCCCCGCCGACGGCTGGCCCGGCCAGGCGAGCTACGAATTCGTCTTCGGCAACAGCTGGCGCATCGTCATCGCCTCGATGACCGCCTTCTGGGCCGGCGAATTCGCCAACTCCTATGTTCTCGCGCGGATGAAGCTGTGGACCGGCGGGCGCTTCCTGTGGATGCGCACCATCGGGTCGACGATCGTCGGCCAGGGTCTCGACAGCCTGATTTTCTACCCGCTCGCCTTTTACGGGCTTGCCGGATGGCCGCCCGACCAGTTGATGCAGGTCGTGCTGTCGCAATGGCTGATCAAGACGGGCTGGGAAGCCGCGCTGACCCCCCTCACCTATTGGGTGGTCGGAACGCTGAAGCGCCGCGAGGGCGTCGACGTCTTCGACGAAGGCACCGATTTCAATCCCTTCGGCGCCAGAGGCTGAACCGGCATGACGCTGATCGAACTGGCCTCGCTGTTCGAGGCGCGGAAGGTCTCGGTCATCGAGGCGACCGGGCTCGACAAGGATGCGCTGCACATCTATTTCGGCCTCGCGCTCTTCCTGCTCGTCCGGCTGATCTGGCGCTGGCGCGGCGGCTGGTTCGTCGCCTGGCTGGCGGTGCTCGCGATGGCGTGCGGCGGCGAATGGCTCGACATGACGGTCGAGGCGAGCGACGCCGCGGTCCAGCCCGACGCGGCGCACTGGCACGACATCTGGAACACGATGTTCTGGCCGACGATCCTGCTGCTCGTCGGGCGCTGGCTGCACCCGCCACGCGGCGATGCGCCCGAAGCGCTCGATCCGGTTGCCTCAGGCGAGGACGCCGAGCGCGGCCTCGAACAGCCTTAGGCCGTCGGTGCCGCCGTGCGCGGGGTCGATCGCGCGCTCGGGGTGCGGCATCATGCCCAGCACATTGCCGGCATCGTTGAGCACCCCGGCGATCCGCCGCGCCGATCCGTTGACCGCATCGGCATAGCGGAAGGCGACGCGCCCCTCGCCCTCGAGCCGGTCGAGCGTCGCATCGTCGGCGAAATAATTGCCGTCGTGGTGCGCCACCGGGATCGTGATCGTCTCGCCCGCGCGATAGCCGGCGGTGAACAGCGACTGGCTGTTCTCGACGGTCAGCCGCACGCTGCGGCAGACGAAATTCAGTCCCGCGTTGCGCATCAGCGCGCCGGGCAGCAACTGTGCCTCGGTCAGCACCTGGAAGCCGTTGCAGACGCCCAGCACCGGAACGCCGCGCCCCGCGGCCTCGGCGACGGCGCGCAGGATCGGCGAGCGCGCCGCCATCGCGCCCGACCGCAGATAGTCGCCATAGGAAAAGCCGCCCGGTAGCGCGATGAAATCGGTGCCCGCGGGCAGTTCGCTCTCGCGGTGCCAGACCATCGCCGGCGCGCGGCCGGTCACGGTTTCGAGCGCGACCGCCATGTCGCGGTCGCAGTTGGAGCCCGGAAAGACGATGACGGCGGTCTTCATGGGCGTGGCTCCTTCGATATCGGCCGGTCAGGCGCGGGTGATGCGGTAGTTTTCGATCACGGTATTGGCGAGCAGCTTCGCGCACATCGCGTCGAGGTCGGCGTCGGTCACGTCGTCGGCGACGTCGAGTTCGATGAAGCGGCCGGCGCGAACGTCCTCGACGCCCGCAAAGCCCAGCCCTTCGAGCGCGTGGTGGATCGCCTTGCCCTGCGGGTCGAGCACCCCGGGCTTGAGCGTCACATGAACCTGGACTTTCATGGCGGCGGACCTTTGCGAAGCAGCGTGGGAGAAGGACCGCGCCTATGCCCGCGAATCGCCGCGCGGGCAAGGGGCGGCGAAAGAGGGCGGCGAGCGAAAGAACCGCGGCGCGCCACGAACCGGGATTGCGAACCAGTCGCATCTTTGCTGTTGCGAATCCTTCGCACTATCTCTAGAGGGAGAGTTGTTGAGAGGGATTCGCACATGGTCGTCTGTGTCTGCAACGCAATAAGGGAACGCGAACTGCGCGATGTGGCGCGGAGCGGCGAGTTGCGCAGCGCCAAGGCCGCCTATGCGCAATTGGGTCGCAAACCCAAGTGCGGCCAGTGCCTGTCATTCGCTCGCAATATCATCAGCGACGCTGCGGCGACTGCCTGATTTTCCTTGGATTTCCGTCCTTTTTAGCCTTGGCCTGACCGGGTCCGGGCGGCTATGATGCCGCCCGCCATCCCACCCGGACAATGACAGGACAAGAAAATGAAGGGCGACGAAAAGGTCATCGATTTCCTCAACGAGGCGCTCAAGAACGAGCTGACCGCGATCAACCAATATTGGCTGCACTATCGCATGCTCGACAATTGGGGCGTCGCGCGGCTCGCGCATTTCGAGCGCGAGGAATCGATCGACGAAATGAAACACGCCGACAAGCTGGCCGACCGCATCCTCTTCCTCGGCGGCCTGCCCAACTTCCAGATGCTCGGCCGGCTGCGCGTCGGCGAAACGGTCGAGGAGATACTGAGGGCCGACCTCGCGCTCGAGGAGGAGGCGATCCCGCTACTCAAGGACGCGATCGCCCATGCCGAGGGCGTGCGCGACTATGTCAGCCGCGACCTGTTCGCCGACATCCTCGAAAGCGAGGAGCATCATGTCGACGAACTCGAGAAGCAGTTCGAGATGATCGAGCGGATGGGGATGGAAAATTACGTCCAACTCCAGTCGAAGCCCGCCGGCGACGATTGACGCATCCCGCAAGGAGGCGCCGCGAAGGCGCCTCCGGCACGGATTTCCGCGAGAATCGGAGGCACCTTCATGGTGCCTCTTTTTTTGCTTGTATTTGCGATTAATTCTCAATAGCACGGTGAGGCAGTCACCTCCTGCCGGCTGCTGCGAAAGCGGCAGCCGGCACCTTTTTCGGACCCGGCGGGAGGACTGCAAGGCGACCGGGCCGCGACGGGAGGCACCATGGAAAGCAGCACGCTGGTTCGCCGGCTTACCGCGCAACCGCTGGTCCGCGACCTGCCCGTCGACGCCGCGCAGGCCGTGCTCGCGCTGCGCTATTGCATTCTCTGCCGCCGCAGCGAGCGCGATCCGATGCCCGAACTCGAACGGCGCTGGGGCAATGTGCTCGCCGCGCGGCGTTACCGGCTGGTGGTCGAGGCGATTGGCCAGATCTGGCCCGATCCCTTCGCGGTTGCCCCGCCCTGCTGCCCGCGCGTCAGCTTCGACGAGGCGCTGCTCGCGACGATGATCGGCGCCGTGGCGCGCGGCAACCGCGCGCAGTTCGACTGGCTGAGCGGCGAGATGCTCGGCGGCGACGCCCGCGAAATGCTGTTCGTCGCACTCGGCAATTTCCTGCGCGCCAGAGCGCCGGGAAGCGTCGGGGGAGGCTGAATCGAACTCCCACGCTTGCGAGCGGGACAGCAAGAGTTGCGAACCTTGCTCGCTACCCGCGGCGGGGTGGGCAGACGCAGGGGCGTATATATCCTTCACACACGTAAGGGCCTGTTCCCCGGCGAAAGCCGGGGTCCAGATGGCATTGCGTTGCCCCGCGTGGACCCCGGCTTTCGCCGGGGAACAGCTACTTGTCGAAAGGGGATGCCAACCGACGCAAGGCCGCCGGCCCTCCCCCCCACCCCTCCCGCAAGCGGGAAGGGAGGCGATCGGCGCCCGATTCGAACCAGTCCCCCGATCAGGACCCCGCCTTGTCGCTCACCGCCCGGATCACCAGCGCCTTGTCGTCGACCAGATAACGCCGCGCGAGCGCCTGCAGATCGACGGGGGTCGCGGCCTCGACTTCCGCGATTCCGTTGCGGCTACGGTCGAGGCGGTCGGCGCGGCTCGTCGCCTCGGCGACATAGGCGAGCCAATAGCTGTTCTCGCGTCGCGCCCTGGTCATCGCCTCGACCAGCGGACGGCGCGCGCGGTCGAGCATGTCGGCGTCGACCGGCTTGTCGCGCAGCGCCTTCGCAATGGCGAAGATCGCGGCGCGCGTCGTCGCGAGATCCTTGAAATCAACATTGCCGGCCGCGACCAGATAGCCGAATCCCGGATATTCGTCCGACAGGCTGGCGCCGGCCCCCGGGCTATAGGTCTCGCCCAGCCGCTCGCGAAGCTCCTCGACCAGTTCGAGCTGCATCACGCGCGCGAGCAGGTTGAGCCGCATCGCCTCGGCCAGGTCGCTGTCGTCGCGGGCGGGCCAATAGACGCGCAGCTCGGCCTGCTCGGCGGGGCCCTTGTGGATCAGCGTGCGTTCGCTGCGGTCGGTGGCGAAATGCCGCACCCGCGCCGTGGTGCGCGGATCGAAGGCGGCGCGGCGGTCGGGCAGCGCGCCGAAGGTCGCCGCGATCGCGTCGATCGCCGCCTGTTCGTCGATGTCGCCGACGACGCCGATCTCGATCGCGCCGTGGGCCAGGCTGTCGGCGATCGCGGGTTCGAGCTGCGACCAGTCGAGCCTCATCAGCCGGTCGAGCGGCGGCGTCTGCGCACGCGGATCGTCGTCGGCGACGATGCCCGCGGCGTCGCGCGCGATCACCGCCGCGGCGGTCGCATCGTTCGCGGCATATTGCTGCGGCAGGTAGCGGCGGATCAGCGCGAGCCCGTCGGCGCGATAGCCGGGATGTGTCACGAAAGCCGCCATCAGCTTCGCCTGCAGCGCGAAATCCTCCGCCGAGGTCAGTGCGCTGCCGCCAAAAGCGTCGGTGCCACTGCCGAAGCTGGGGCTGACCGTCCGGCCGGCGAGGATGCTGCGCAGTTCGTCGAGGCTGTGCGCGGCGAGCCCGCCGAGCGAGAGCGACCCGGCAAGCGCCACCTTCGTCGGGTCGTCGCGCGTCGCGAGCAGGTCGCCGCCGTCGACGCGCACCGACAGATAGACGCGATCCTTCTGGAAATCGGTCCGCTTGATGTTCAGCATCACATGGTTGGCGAAGCGGACGCGGCGGATGCCGAGATCCTCGACGCGGTCGTCGGCGACCACCGTCCCCGGCGTGCCGAAATGCTGATAGGCGAAGGCGGCGGTCGCCGCCTCGGCCGGCGGGGCCACCGCGACCTGCTGCGAGGCGCGCAGTTCGGCGAGGATCGCATCGGTTCCCCCCTCGATCGCCGTCTTCGACGTCACGCGCGCGAGCGGCGCGCTCATCCCCGCGACGCGCCCCCGGAAGGCGTCGGCGACCGCCGCGGCCGACAGCGTCGGTGCGACCTGTTCGAACAAGGCCTGCGAGGTTTCGGGGCGGACGAAGACGAAATCGCCCTTCGCCGCCTTGATCAGCGTGTCGGCGAGCGTAGCGCTGCGCCGCGTGTCGACGCCGGCCACCGCGTTGCGCAGCGCAGTGCGGCGAATCGCGACCTGTTCGTCGACCTCGGCCTGAGTGAAGCCGTGCTCGACCGCGCGGCGATATTCCTGTTCGAGGATGGCGAGCGCCTCGCGCCACGCGCCTTCCTTCGCGACCGCGCTCAGCGTGATCTGGTCGAAGACCTTCCAGCCCGCTGCCTCGCTGAACGAGCCGCCGACGATCGGCGAATCCTCACGCAGCGCGATCTTCGACAGCCGGCGGCCGACGATCGCCTCGCCCACCGATTCGGCGAGCGAGCGGGCACGCTTCGCCCGCGTATCGGCCTCTTCGACCCACGGCTTGAACATCGCCAGCGTCACGGTATCGGCGACCGCCGGGTCGACGAAATCGTCGGCGGCGGACGGCCGCGCATAGTCGATCGTGCCGATATCGGGATCGGGCCCGGCGGGGCCGCGCCCCGCCCAGTCCGAAAAGCGCGCCTCGATCTTCGCCGCGACTGCCGCCGGGTCGAAATCGCCGACCATCACCAGCGTCGCGCGCTCGGGCCGGTAATAGCGGTCGTAGAGGTCGCGGATGCGCGCCGCGGTGGCGGTGCGGATCACCGCCTCGGTTCCGATCGGGAAGCGGTCGGCGATCGTCATGCCCGGCGCGAGGAAGGCGAAATGATCGAGCGTGTTGCGCCGCTGGTAATTGTCGCCGGCGCGCCGTTCGGACTGGATGACGCCGCGTTCGCGGTCGACCGCCGCCGGGTCGATCGTCAGTTCGCTCGCCGTCTCGCGCATCAGCATCAGCCCGGTGTCGATCAGATCGTCCGAGGCGCCCGGCAGGTCGAGCTTGTAGATCGTCTCGTCGAACCCGGTCGAGGCGTTGGTATCGGCGCCGAACGCCAGCCCCTTGCGCTCGAGCAGCTTGACCATCTCTCCCTCGGGCACATGGGTCGATCCGTTGAACGCCATATGCTCGAGGAAATGGGCGAGCCCGCGCTGGTCGTCGGCCTCGGCGAAGCTGCCGACGTCGAAGCGCAGGCGCATCACGACGCTGTCCTTCGGCGTCGTGTTGCGCAGCAGCGCATATTTCATCCCGTTCGGCAGCACGCCAAAGACAATGTTCGGATCGACCCCTATGTCGCTCGCCGCGAAATTCCACGCGCGCGCTGCGTCGGTGTGCGGATTGACGGCGGCGGAGGCGGCGGGCGGCGCGCCATCGGCGCGCGCGAAAGTCGGCGGCGCGAGAGCGACAAGCAGGAGAAGGGGCGACAGCGCGGCCGAAGCGCGCCGGATCAGGCGAAGCGTCATGCGTCCGTTCTGGCCGCGATTTCCCGCCCGTCAAGCCGCGGAAGCGCCGGCCGCGCGATCCTTCGACGAACGGCGTCCGCCGCCCGCCGCGAACCGCGGACTATCCCTTTTTCTTGCGATGGCTTTCCAGGTCGAGCACCGCGGTATCTCCGCCCTCGGGCATCAGCCCCAGCCGCCGCGCGACCTCCTGATACGCCTCGACCTCGCCGCCGAGGTCGCGGCGGAAGCGGTCCTTGTCGAGCTTCTCGTTCGTCGTCATGTCCCACAGGCGACAGCCATCGGGGCTGATCTCGTCGGCCAGGATGATGCGGCTGTAGTCGCCGTCCCACAGGCGCCCGAACTCCAGCTTGAAGTCGATCAGGCGGATGCCGACCGCCGCGAACATGCCGCTCATGAAATCATTGATGCGGATCGCCAGGTCCTGGATGTCGTGCAGTTCGTCCTGGCTGCACCAGTTGAAGCAGGCGATATGCTCCTCCGCGACCAGCGGATCGCCGAGCGCGTCGTCCTTGAAGCAATATTCGATCAGCGTGCGGGGAAGCTGCGTCCCCTCCTCGATCCCCAGCCGCTTCGACAGCGAACCCGCAGCGACGTTGCGCACGACGACCTCGATCGGCACGATCTCGACCTGGCGGATCAGCTGTTCGCGCATGTTGAGCCGGCGGATGAAGTGATGCGGCACGCCGATATTGCCGAGCAGCGTGAAGACATGCTCCGAAATCCGGTTGTTGAGCACGCCCTTGCCGTTGATCGTCCCGCGCTTCTGCGCGTTGAAAGCGGTCGCGTCGTCCTTGAAATACTGGATCAGCGTGCCCGGTTCGGGGCCTTCGTAGAGGATCTTCGCTTTGCCTTCGTAGATCTGGCGGCGACGGGCCATGGCGCAAACACTTTCTGCCGGAACCAAAAGAATGACCCCGGCGACAAGCGACTCAGGCGAGGCGCGGCGCCGGGGCGACGAGGCGGCCTATAGCGGCAAAGTCGCGGCGCGTCATCCCTCGCGTCGCCGGGGCGGAAAGGTAGAAAGATGCGTGCCTCGCGCCCGTCACCCCGAACGCATCAGGTCCGTATGCCGCTCAGGCAGGCCCGACCTGCTCCCCGGCGAAAGCCGGGGTCCACGCGGGGCAGCGCCGCACCATCTGGACCCCGGCTTTCGCCGGGGAACGGTTCCTTGTCGAAGAAAAGGATGAGCCCGGTCCCGAACCGGCCGCGCAGGCAGGCTGCACGGGTTTACGCTTACGTCCACGTCAACTAGCGCTTGCCTTCACCCGTCCCGCTTGCAACCATGTCCCGAGCCCCAAGGAGAGTGATATGAGCTTCGACCAGATTCGCCTCGACAAGCAGGACGGCATCGCGCTGCTGACGCTGCACCGGCCCGACCGGATGAACGCCTTCACCACCCAGATGATGCTGGAGATCGTCGCCGCGCTCGACGAGTGCGACGCCGACGACGCGGTGCGCGCGGTGATCTTCACCGGGTCGGGCGACCGCGCCTATTGCGCGGGGGCCGACCTTGGCCAGGGGGCCGCGACCTTCGATTACGACAAGCGCACCGACAAGGCGGCGACGCTGCCCGACGGGGTAGCGGCAAGCCCGGTCGCCGAAGACGGCACGATCGATTGGTCGCACCCGCTGATCCGCGATTCGGGCGGGCGCGTGTCGATGCGCATCTTCGACAGCAGGAAGCCGGTGCTCGGCGCGATCAACGGCGCCGCGGTCGGCATCGGCGCGACGATGACGCTGGCGATGGATGCGCGCCTCGCCAGCGAGACGGCGCGCTACGGCTTCGTCTTCGCGCGGCGCGGCATCGTCCCCGAAGCCGCGTCGAGCTGGTTCCTGCCGCGCCTCGTCGGCATCCAGACCGCGGTCGACTGGTGCTTTTCGGGGCGGCTGATCGGTGCCGCGGAGGCGCGGGAAAAAGGGCTGGTCCAGTCGGTCCACGCGCCCGGCGACCTGATCGACGCCGCGATCGCCAAGGCGCGCGAGATGACCGCCGACAGTGCGCCGGTGTCGGTCGCGCTGACCCGCCATATGCTGTGGCGCATGCTCGGCGCGCCGCATCCGATGAGCGCGCACCGCTGGGACAGCCGCGCCATCTTCGCGCGCGGCCGCAGCCCCGACGCGGCCGAAGGCGTGACCAGCTTCCTCGAAAAGCGCCCGCCGAACTTCACCGCCAGCGTCGCGAACGACTATCCGTGGTTCGCCGAGTTCGAGGACGCGCCGCCGTATAGCTAGACGCGGTTGGAAGGCCTCGTCATTGCCGCGCGGCTTCGCCGCTCGCAATGACGAACCGGTCAATCCAGAGCCATCGAAGTCAGGGCCTTGCCCACCGGTCGACTATCACCCCCGCGGTTTCTTCGCCGCATTGGCGGCCACGGCCTCGCGCACCAGCGCCCTGAACGCCGCCGCGTCGATCGAATCGCCCTCGAACAGGTCGATCGCGCGGCGCGTGTTGCCGTCGAGGCTGGCGTTGAACAGCCGCGCCGGATCGTCGAGCGATGCCCCCTTCGCGAAGGTCAGCTTGACCTTGTCCTTATAGACTTCACCGGTGCACAGGATGCCGCCGCGCTCCCAGACCGGTACCCCGAGCGGGTTCGACGGCTTGCGCCATTTCACCGTTTCGACCACCTCGGGCTCTGCTTCGGCGATCAGGGCGCGCATGCGCGCCAGCGCCGCGCCAGCCGCCGAGGGCGGCGATCCGGGCGTCGATCCGGGCGTCGATCAGGTCCGACGCGCTGCTGTCCTCATTCTCCATGCCCCGATCCTAGCCCATCAGCCCGAGCGCGAGCAGCAGTAAAATGAAGTTGATTGCCGCGAACAAGCTGAAGAAGAGCAGCAGCGCCGTGCGCAGGAGCGCACCGGCGGTCGGCAGGCGATAGGCGCCGCGAAGCTGCCGGTACATGTGGAAGGGCAGATAGAGCATCGCGCCGAGCGTCGCGACCTCGCCGATCAGCGTCAGGTTGAGCAGCCGCACGACGACGAACAGCAGCAGCACGAAGCTGATCGAATAGGTCACGAAGACGAAATGATCGTACATGTGGAAGCGGCGGCTGAACGGGAACAGCGTCCACATGAAGGGCAGCGACAGCGGGATCAGCGCCCAGGCGAACTTGTAAGCATTGGCCTGCAATTTGTAGAAGAGCAGTCCAGGGTTCGCGATCGCCTTATCCAGGCCGTGATCGATGGCGGGAATCCCGGTATCGGCCTTCGTGCGCGTCGCGAAACTGGCGCTGGTCGCGACCTGCTGCACCGGATCGGCGAGGACGGGCGGGCCGGCCGCGCGCTCCTCGCGGGTCAGGCTGCGCGCCACGCCCAGATAGTCGGCGCTTTTCTGGAGCGTGTCGCGTTCGCTCTCCAACTTCCGCCGTTCGGCGGCGGGCAAGCTCTTGTCCGTGAGGCGCGTCTCGACCCGTTCGACCTCGTCCTGCAGGCTCGAACGGATCGCGTTGGAGCGCGTCTGTTCGGCGGCCGCGCGCGCGATCTCTTCGCCGACGCCGCCGCCCGCGCCGACCATCGACAGCACCGCATAGGTCAGGAAGACCGCGAACAGGAACAGCGCGAGCGGCGAGATGAAGCGCGCGCGCTCGCCGTGGATATAGCGGCGCGTCAGGTCGCCCGGCCGCCAGGCGAGCAAAGGCAGCGTATTCCACAGCTTGCCCTCGAAATGAAAGATGGCGTGGACGAGGTCGTGCCCGATCGCGCCGAAGCTGCGGTGGACGTCGGCCTTCTGCCCGCAGCGATGGCAATGCGACCCGACGAGCGTCGTGCCGCAATTGAGGCAGCGCGTGCCTTCGTGACCGCCGCCTGCGCCGCCGTGCCGCGGCTCGATCGCGCGGCTCGCCAGCCCCGCCGTCACCGCCGCCCCGATGCCTTCGATATCCCCGCTCATCGCGCCTTCGTAGCAGCGCAGGCGGGCGGCGCAACGGGGCTTTCGCCGCCGCGCCAAAGCGTGATAGGAGCCGCGCGATGACCGCCGAAGCCCCGAAATCCCCGCCCTTTGCCGATGCCGACGCGCTGGTCGCCACCCTGGGCGCGCGCGCGCGCGCTGCGGCGAAGCGGCTCGCCGCCGCGACGACCGGCGCCAAGGCGGCCGCGCTGCGCGCCGCCGCGCGGCAATTGCGCGCGCAGGCCCCCGCGATCCTCGACGCCAATGCGCGCGACATGGCGGCGGGCACGGCGGGCGGTCTCGGCCCGGCGATGCTCGACCGGCTGCGGCTCGACGCCGCGCGGCTCGGCGGAATCGCCGACGCGGTCGAGGCGGTGGCCGCGCTGCCCGACCCGGTCGGCGCCGAGATCGACCGCGCCGAGCGGCCCAACGGGCTGGTGCTCAGCCGGGTGCGCGTGCCGCTGGGGGTCGTCGGCATCATCTATGAAAGCCGCCCCAACGTCACCGCCGACGCCGCCGCGCTCGGCCTGATGGCGGGCAATGCCGTGATCCTGCGCGGGGGCAGCGAGGCGGCGCATTCGAACCGCGCAATTCATGCGGCGCTCGCCGCCGGCCTCGCCGAAAGCGGCCTGCCCGAAGACGCAGTGCAGCTCGTCCCGACGCAGGACCGTGCGGCGGTCGGCGCGCTGCTGCGCGCGCAGGGGCTGATCGACATCATCATCCCGCGCGGCGGCAAGGGACTCGTCGCCCGCGTGCAGGACGAGGCGCGCGTCCCCGTCCTCGCCCACCTCGACGGGATCAACCATCTCTACATCGACGCCGCCGCCGATCCGGCGCAGGCGGTCGAGCTGGCGGTCAACGCCAAGATGCGCCGCACCGGCATCTGCGGCGCGACCGAGACGATCCTGATCGACCGCGCCTATCCGGCGCCGCTCGCCATCGTCGACGCGCTGGTCCGCGCGGGCTGCGAGGTGCGCGGCGACGCCCGCATCGCGGCGCTGAGCCCCCATATCGCGCGCGCGGGGGACAGCGACTGGGACTGCGAATATCTCGACGCGATCGTCTCTATCGCGACGGTCGACGGCCTCGACGGCGCGCTCGCGCATATCGACGCGCATTCGAGCCATCACACCGACGCGATCGTCACCGAGGACGCGCCAACCGCCGAGCGCTTCCTGTCCGCAGTCGACAGCGCGATCGTCATGCACAATGCCTCGACCCAGTTCGCCGACGGCGGCGAATTCGGCCTTGGCGCCGAAATCGGCATCGCGACGGGGCGGCTCCACGCAAGGGGGCCGGTGGCGCTCGAAGGCCTCACCACCTATAAATGGCTGGTGCGGGGGACGGGACAGGTGCGGCCTTGATAAAGCGGCCGCATTCATTTTCCTGTTCTATCCTGCTGATCTTTGTCGTCGCGGTGACGCCCTTCTGCTGGCTAATTGGCAGAGACATGGTGAGTATATCGTTCACCAGTAACAAGAAGATGATAGAGGAACGAAAACGCCTGATTTTTGCGGGTCTTGTAGATGAAGTTCAACGCCATCGGGACCTTAAACATATACCGAGCCGAACCATGGCATCTACTGTTCTGAACTATTCTGCCTGTGAGACGATAATCGGCGGCAAAGTCAGAATTGACCATCAAACAACACGGAGCAAATCGGATCCGGTCTATCGAAATCCCGCAGAGGTTTTGGGATTTTTCCGATCCGTCGCGCCTGATCGGTTGGCGATGCGAGGCTATAAAATCAGCCAGACGTCAAGAGCATTGGGGCACTTCCAAGCATCCTTTCTTCGCGCCTGTATCGCTTCGACTCCTTTTCAGAATGCTTGCCTCGATCGTTATGAAGGGGCCGTTGCGAAGACGGGTTCAAGCTTTGAAGAAGCCCTCTTGGAACTGGGTTTCCTAAAAGCTGTCGACGGCCCGGCAGGCGCTTCGCCTCGCTATTGCTACAGCCTACCGATCGTTGAGACGGCGGGCGAACGCCCATGATCCGCACCGGCCTTCTCGGCGGCAGCTTCAATCCCGCGCACGGCGGACATCGCGCGATCAGCCTGAACGCTATCGACGCGCTCGGGCTCGACGACCTGTGGTGGCTGGTGTCGCCCGGCAATCCGCTGAAGGACGCGAAGGGCATGGCGCCGCTTCCGGCCCGCCTCGCCTCGGCGCAGCGCATGGCGCGGCGCTCGCCGATCCGCGCCACCGGACTCGAGGCCGAACTCGGCACGCGCTACACCGTCGACACGCTCCGAAAGCTCGTCCGCCGCTATCCGAACCGGCGCTTCATCTGGATCATGGGGGCCGACAATCTGGCCCAGTTGCCCCGCTGGCGCGACTGGCGCGACATCGCGCGACTGATGCCGATTGCGGTGATCGCGCGCCCGGGCTATAATGGCCGCACCCACGCCGCGCAGGCGATGGGCTGGCTGCGGCGCTTCGTCCGGCCCGCAGGCCAGAAGCTTCATTGGACGGACTGGAGACCGCCTGCCCTCGTGTTCCTGCGATTTTCGCCCGATGTGCGATCCGCAACTGCGATACGGCAGGCCGACCCCCGCTGGTTCGAACGTCATGAAGGCCGCGCCCCGCGCGACCCGATCACCCGTTCGCGCCTCGGGGTCTCCGAAAGGAAAGGAACCGCTTGATAGCCGCCAGCAAGGATGCCGCGCCCGGCGCCGCACCCGCTCCCCAGCCTTCGGGCGACAGCGTGGACGCGCTCCACGCCCTGATCCTCCACCAGCTCGAAGAGGACCAGGCCCAGGATACCATCTCCATCCCGCTTGCCGGCAAGAGCAGCATCGCCGACCATATGGTGATCGCCAGCGGCCGTTCGACGCGCCACGTCTCGGCGATCGCCGACAAGCTGGCGCAGCGCATCAAGCAGGAAGCGGGCCGCACCGTCCGCGTCGAGGGACTGCCCAACGCCGACTGGGTGCTGATCGACGCCGGCGACGTGATCGTCCACCTGTTCCGGCCGGAGGTGCGGAGCTTCTACAACCTCGAACGCATGTGGTCGTTCGGCGACGCCCCGCCCGCCGCCGCCGCGAATTGACCCTTTTGTTCCGTTCGGCCTAAAGTCCGAACGGGGACGGCACCAGCCCGCTCCCCTCCCGGCCTCCCATGGGCCTTGATCGTCAGGGAGGCTGGGAGGGGAGCGGGTTGGTGCCGCTTTCACCGAAGGTGAACGATAACGCCATGCTGCTGCACATCATCGCGCGCGGGCGCATCGGGCGCGGGCCCGAGGCCGAACTGGTCGAGCGTTACATGAAGCGCCTGACCTGGCCGCACCGGATTTCGGAACTGCCAGACACCGGCGGCCGCATGCCCGCCGTCGCCGCGGGCAGCCGCACCGTGCTGCTCGACGAGGGCGGCGAACAGATGGCGTCGCTCGAATTCGCGCGGCTGCTCGAAACATGGCGCGACGGCGGGGTGCGCGAGGCGCGCTTCTGCCTCGGCGCCGCCGACGGCTTCACGCCCGCGGAGCGGCAGGGCGCCGACAGGGTAATCGCCTTCGGCCGCGCGACCTGGCCGCACCTGATGGCGCGCGCGATGCTCGCCGAGCAATTGTGGCGCGCGACCAGCATCGTCGCGGGCCACCCCTATCATCGCGAGGGCCGGCAATGAGGCGGACGATCGCGCTGGCCGCAGGCTGCGCCGCGATCGCGGGAGGCGCGCTGGCTCTTGCGCAGGGCGATGTCTTCGATCCGCAGGCGCTCGTCGCGCACGAACGGCAGCAGCTCGTGACCGCGAAGCAGCAATCGGCCGACGCGATGGCGCGCAGCAACGCGCTCGAGGCGCAGGCACGCGCCGCGCGGAGCGAGGCCGACCGCCTGAAGAAGCGCAGCGCGGCGCTCGCCGCGCGCATCCAGTCGGCAGAGGCCGACATCAGCGCCGGCGAAGCGCGCGTCGCGCTTGTCGGCCGCCGCCTCGCAGAGCGGCAGGCGCGCCTCGCCGAACAACAGCAGCCGCTGCTCGAACTGACCGCCACCTTGCAGCAGCTTTCGCGCCAGCCGCCGGTGAGCGTCCTCGCGCAGCCCGGATCGCTGACCGACATGGTCCACGCACGCGCGGTGCTCGACGCGGTGATGCCGGTGATCCGCCGCCGCACCGCCGGGGTGCGGCACGAACTGGCGGATCTTCAGACGACGCGGCGCCAGCAGCGCATCGCGCTCGACACGCTCTCCGAAAGCCGGGCGCAGCTCGCGACGCGCCGCGACGAACTGACGCGGCTCGAGAACGAGGGCCGGCTCCACGCGCGCGACCTGATGAGCAGCGCACGGCTGGAGGCCGACCGCGCGCTCGGGCTGGGCGAGAAGGCACGCGATATCGTCGAACTGATGGACGCGCTCGAAGCCGACGGGCTGGTGCGCGCCGAGCTGGCGCAGCTGGCTGGCCCCCTGCCGCGTCCGCGCGACCCGGCAAGCGCCGCTCCGGCCGCCGCACCGCCGCCTGCCAGCGATGCCTCGCTGAGCGACGGCGCTTATCGCCTGCCCGTCGTCGGCCGCATCGTCGCGGGGCTGGGCGAGGTCAATGACAGCGGCGTCCGCTCGCGCGGGCTGACCATCGCGGCGCAGCCCGGCGGACAGGTCGTCGCGCCCGCCGCGGGGCATGTCGGCTTCGCCGGCGACTACAAGGGCTATGGCAAGATCGTCATCATCGATCACGGCGGCGGCTGGACCTCGCTGATCACCGGGATGATCGCGCTGTCGGTCGGCGTCGGCGATACGCTGGGCGCCGGGGCGCCGGTCGGCCGCGCCGGGTCCGACGACGCCCGCATCACCGTGGAGCTGCGCCGCGCCGGGCGCCCGGTCGACATCGTCGCGATGATCGGGTGACCGCGCATCGCCTCCAGAAAGGCATAGGCGGATGGCGCCGCGGCCATTATAAGGCAAAGTCACGCCTGCGCGATTGAAAGACGACCATGACCGAATCGACCAAGCCTTCTCCCTCCCCCCGGCGCCGCTTCGCCCTGTGGCAGGGGGCGGCCGCGCTCAGCACGCTGGCGCTCGTCCCGCTCGCCACCGGCGCGATGGCGAGCGTCGACGCCTCGACGCAGGAAGAGATTGCCCGCTTCATGGACGTCTTCCTCGAAGTGAAATCCAACTATGTCGAGCCGGTCAGCGACGACAAGCTGATCGAGGGTGCGATCAACGGTATGCTTGCCAGCCTCGATCCGCACTCGGGCTATCTCGATGCGCGCGGCTTCTCCAACCTTCGCACCCAGACCGATGGCGAATATGGCGGCCTTGGTCTGTCGGTGACGATGGAGGACGGCGTGGTGAAGGTGATCGCGCCGACCGCCGACACGCCCGCCGCGCGTGCCGGGATCAAGGCCGGCGACTATATCACGCACATCAACAAGGAACTGATCTTCGGCCTGACGCTCGACGAGGCGGTCGAACAGATGCGCGGCCGCCCCGGCACCCAGATCGAGATCACCGTGGTGCGCGAGGGGCAGGACAAGCCGATGGAGCTGACGCTGACGCGCGAGATCATCGACCTGAAACCCGTGAAGTGGGAGGTGAAGGACGACGTCGGGGTGCTGACCGTCACCAACTTCTCGGCCGATGCGACCCGCGACCTCAAGGCGGCGATGCTCGCGGTCGAGAAATCGCTGGGCCGCAAGCCGCGCGGCTGGGTGCTCGACCTGCGCTCGAACCCCGGCGGGCTGCTCGACGAGGCGGTCGGGATCAGCGACATCTTCCTCGAACGCGGCGAGATCGTGTCGCAGCGCGGCCGCAAGAAGAGCGACATCGAACGCTATTTCGCCGAGCCGGGCGACCTCGCGCAGGGCGCGCCGGTGATCGTGCTGATCGACGCGGGCTCCGCCTCGGCGTCGGAGATCGTCGCGGGCGCGCTGCAGGACCAGCACCGCGCGCTCGTCATGGGCGAGCGCAGCTTCGGCAAGGGATCGGTGCAGACGGTGCTGCCGCTGACCGACACGACCGCGCTGCGCCTGACCACCGCGCGCTATTACACGCCCTCGGGGCGCAGCGTGCAGGAAGGCGGCATCGAGCCCGACATCCGCGTGCCGCAGCTTTCGGACCCCGATTACAAGAACCGCCCACGCTTCCGCGAAAGCGACCTGCGCCGCCACCTGATCAACGAGAAGAAGGTCGACGACGGTCTGCTCGAAAAGGACGAAAAGGATGATCCGCGCTTCGCCGCGACCGCCGAGGAGCTGAAGGCGAAGGGCATCGAGGATTATCAGCTCCACTATGCGCTGCAGACGATCGGCCGCATCGGCCCGGCGACGCCGCAGATGGCGCAGGGCAAGGCGCCCGCCGCCCGGCCGGCGCGGCGCAACTGATCCGAAATCGGGGGGCCAGCCATGCCGAACAACCGCTACGCCGCGCCGCTCCTCGCGCTGATCGCGCCGCTGCTCCTTTATGGCGGCGCGCTGGTGTCGCAATATGGCTTCGGCCTCCACCCGTGCGAGATGTGCTATTGGCAGCGCTGGCCGCACCAGGTGGCGATGGTGCTGGCGGCGCTCGCGCTGCTGCTGCGCCGCAGCGACGCCGCGATGCGCGCGCTGACGCTGCTTTCCGCCGTCGCCATCGCGGTCAGCGGCGCGATCGGCGTCTTCCACGCCGGGGTCGAATACGGCCTTTGGGAAGGGCTGACGACGTGCAGCACCGCGGCGACCGGCCCCGTCTCGCTCGACAGCATCCTGGCGGCGCCGATCACCCGCTGCGACGTGCCGCAATGGACGCTGTTCGGCGTCTCGCTCGCGGGGTTCAACGCGATCTTCTCCTTCGCCGCCGCGGCGCTCGTCTTGACCTTGCTGCGCCGCCGGCCCACATCGGCGGCATGATGAAGGCGGACCGAAAGACGGCGTCGATGATCCGGGTCGACCAGGCGGGCGAATATGGTGCGACGCGCATCTACGCCGGCCAGCTCGCGGTGATGGGCGACCGGCATCCGATGGCGCGCGAGATCGCGCATATGGCGGAGCAGGAGGAGCGGCACCGCGCCTTCTTCGACGGGCTGATCGCTCGCCGCGGCGTGCGACCGACCGCGCTTCAGCCGCTGTGGAACGTCGCGGGCTTCGCGCTCGGCGCCGCGACCGCCGCGCTGGGGCCGCGCGCGGCGATGGCCTGCACCGCGGCGGTGGAGACCGAGATCGACCGCCACTATCGCGACCAGATCGCCGAGCTGGGCGACAGCGACCCCGAACTGGGCGACGCGGTCGCCGAGTTCCGTGCCGAAGAGCTGGAGCACCGCGATGCCGCGCTCGCCGCGGGCGCCGAAAGCGCGCCGGGCTATCCGCTGCTCAGCTTCGCGATCCGTGCCGGCTGCCGCGCCGCCATCGCACTGGCGAAGCGCATCTGACGCGGTGCCCGGCGGTGGCGTTCAGGCCGCATGCAGGCTATCCATGGCAGTCCGTCCGGACAGATGAAGGAAAACCGATGACCCGCCTCCCCCTCTTCGCGCTGATCCTTGCCGCCGGCGCGGCCGCGGCGCCCGCGCAGGCGCAGGAAACCGTCGTCGACGGCGAAAAGATCAACCAGGTCATCGTCTATGGCGACGACAAGTGCGAGCAGAGCAGCCCCGACGAGATCGTCGTGTGCAGCCGCCTGCCCGAAACCGAGCGCTACCGCGTCCCGCAGATCTTCCGCGGCGGCAGCCCGCTCGACCCGCGCAACGAGGCGTGGGCGAACAAGGTGGTCGCGCTCGAACGCGTCGGCCGTTTCGGCACCGACAGCTGCTCGCCCACCGGCCTCGGCGGCTTCACCGGCTGCACCCAGCAGCTTGTCGCCGGCGCCAAGGCCGAGCGCCGCGCCGCCGACAAGACCGACTGGCAGACGATGATCGCCGACGAACGCGCCAAGCGCATCGCCGGCATCGACGCCGCGGCGGACGAGGTCGAGGCGGCGGTCGTCGCCGAGGAAAAGGCGCTCGAGGAACGCCAGCGCGCCGCCGAGGAGCTCGAACGCCAGGCCAGCGGCGTCGCGCCCGCGCCCGCAGCACCGACCCCGAACGATCCGAACGAAGAACCGCTGCCCTCGCCCGGACCGCGATAAAGGCTGCCCGCCCGGATCGGGAATCCGGCTACCCCTTCAGCTTCCCGGCCATGCCGAGGATGTCGTCGAGCGGGTTGCCGTCGCCGTTGCGGTCGATCAGCTTGCCGAGGCTGCCCAGCGCGCCCGATCCGCCGCCACCGCCGAGCATGCCGCCCAACAGGCCACCCAGCCCGCCGCCGCCCGATCCGCCCGCAGCGCCGCCCAGCGCGCCGCCGATCAGGTCGCCCAGACCGCCGCCGTCGACTCCGCCGCCGTCCTTGGTGTCACCCTTCGCCATCGCGCCGGCGACCAGCATCGCGAGCAGCGGCAGCATCTTCTTGAGCAGCCCGGCGTCGAGCCCGGTCTGCCCGGCGGCATGACCGGCGACGGTGCGGCTGACATCCTTCGACCCGAAGATCTGGCCCAATATGTCGTTGCCCTGCCCGACCGGGGTCGGCTGCGACCCGAGCACCGCGTCGAGCAGGCCGCCGCCGCCCAGCCCGGCGATCAGCCCGCCCAGTCCCTCGCCGCCGCCCTGTGCCTGCTTCTGGAAGCCGCCGAGGATCGCGGGCAGCAGCGCTTCGGCGCCCTGCTGCGCGATCGCGGGCGAAACGCCCAGTTCCTTCGCCATCGATTCGATGCCGCCGGCCTGACCGAGGATGTCGCTGAGGTTCATGTCGTCAATCTCCCACAAGGCGCGGATCGAAAAGCGCCGATGCGGGTTCTTATAGCAGCGCACCGGCGTGGGGCGAGCCGTTCATTCTGCTGTCATTTCGCCGTGCCTAATCCTATCCTGCGGCCCTGCGACTGCCCCGGCCGCGGGGTTAGGCCGTCTCAACGAGTGGGAGCATTGCAAAATGGGTATTTTCAGCAGCATCAAGGACGCGATTTTCGGCAAGAAGGCGGAGGCCGCCGAGCCCGCTCCCGCCACCCCGTCGGCGCTTCCGATCGGCGCGGCGGTCGAGGCCGCGTCGAGCGCCATGGCCGCCGCGTCGACCGCCGCCAGCGAGGTCGATGTCGAGGCGATCCTGTCGGCCGAGGCCGCGAAGGCAGGCCAGCCGCTCAACTGGCGCACCTCGATCGTCGACCTGATGAAACTGCTCGGCATCGATTCGAGCCTCGACAACCGCAAGGCGCTTGCGCAGGAGCTCGGCTATACCGGCGAACTCAACGGCAGCGCCGAGATGAACATTTGGCTGCACAAGGCGGTGATGCGCGAACTCGCCGCGAACGGCGGCAAGGTGCCCGCCGACCTGACCGACTGACGGACGGTCGATTTTCTTCGACGAAGGGGCCGGAACGCAGCGCCGTTCCCGGCCCCTTTTCATTGACCCCCGCGCGCCGCGGCTCCAGACAGGTTTCACAGGAAACAAACGGGGAGCCCGCACGTGCACGACAGACTGTCCACTTCGATCAGCCGCCGCCGGACGCTCGCCGCGCTCGGCGCCGGAACCGCGAGCCTCGCGCTGGCCGCGCGCGCGCCCGCGCTGGCGGCAGCCGCTCCGCAGCAGGACGGCGCGCAGGCGCTGCTCGACTCGATCGCCGACAATCTGCTCGCCCGGTCGCCCGAAAGCGCGACGAGCCTCGGCATCGACACCGGCGCGCGCGCCGCGCTGCGCGCGCAGCTCGCCGACCGCTCGGCGGCGGGACAACAGGCGCTCGCCGACACGCTCAAGGCCGATCTCGCGCGCGTCCGCGCGGTCGACAGGAGCAAGCTCGACCATGGCACGCGCACCAGCCTGGCGGTGATCGAAAGCGCCTATGGCGTCGCGCTCGACGGCTTCGCGCTGCCCTATGGCGACGTGTCGGTCGGCGGATGGCGCAACACCCCCTATGTCGTGATCCAGAATGTCGGCGCCTATCTCGATATCCCGAAATTCCTCGATAGCGACCATCCGGTCAAAAGCGCCGCCGACGCCGAGGCCTATCTGGCCCGACTCAACGCCTATCCCGGCGTGCTCGACGGCGAGACGGAGCGGCTGAAGGCCACGGGCGCGCAGGGCGTGGTCGCGCCCGCCTTCCTGCTCGACAAGGCGATCAGGCAGATGGAGGCGAGCCTCGCTGGCGCCCGCGGCGGCGGCGGGCTGGTCGACAGCCTCGTCCGCCGCACCGCGGAGGCGAAGATCGCGGGCGACTGGGGCCGGCGCGCCGGGGCCATCGCCACGGGGCCGGTCGTCGCCGCGCTCGAACGCCAGCTTGCCGAATTGCAGGCGCAGCGCACGAAGGCGACGATGGACGCCGGCATCTGGGCGCGCCCCGGCGGCGACGAATTCTACGCCTGGGCGCTGCGCGCCTCGACGACGACGCGGATGACGCCCGAGGAAATTCACCACATGGGGGTCGAGCAGCTCGCCGAGCTGCACGGGCGGATGGACCCCATTCTCAAGCAGCTCGGCTATACGCAGGGTTCGGTCGGCGACCGGATGAACGCACTCGCGAAAGACCCGGCGTATAAATTCCCCGACAATGATCAGGGCCGCGCCGAGGTCGTCGCCTATATCCAGACGTGGCTCGACCGGATTCGCGCCGAACTGCCGCGCGCCTTCCGCACCCTCGCCAAGGGCAATGTCGAGGTGAAGCGTCTGCCGCCCGAGGAAGAGCCCGGCGCGCCCGCTGCCTATGGCGGCGCGGGGTCGATCGACGGTTCGACGCCGGGGCGGATGTGGATCAACCTGCGCACGACTGACCTGCACAGCAAATATTCGCTGCCCGACCTCGCGATGCACGAGGCGATTCCCGGCCATGCGTGGCAGGGCGAATATGCGAACCAGATGCCGCTGATCCGTTCGATGCTCGCCTTCAACGCCTATTCGGAAGGCTGGGGCCTCTATGCCGAACAGCTCGCCGACGAGCTCGGCCTCTACGACGATTTCCCGGTCGGGCGCCTCGGCTATCTCCAGTCGATCGCTTTCCGCGCTTGCCGCCTCGTCGTCGATACCGGCATCCACACCAAGCGCTGGACGCGCGAGCAGGGGGTGCAGTTCTTCGTCGAGCGCAACGGGTCGAACCCGCTCGAGGTCGCGAGCGAGGTCGACCGCTTCTTCGCGCTCTATGACGACCCGGCGCTGGCGGCGGACCCCGATGCGCTCGCGGCGCGCTACCTCGCCACGCCGTCGCCCGGTCTCGTCGAATTCATGGCGCTGCGCCGGATCACGCCCGACCGGCTGGCGGCGGCGCTGCGCGCCAAGCCAGCCGTCTATCGCGACGCGCGCGGCTGCGCGGCGAAGCTGGACAAGGTTCGCGGCCGTCTGGTCGCGGCGACCGACCGGCTCGCGGCGCTCTATCCGAAGGCGGTCTTCCCGCCGATCACCATCGCCATCGGCCGCGCGTCGAGCGCGGGAACAGCGAATGCGAAGGGGCTCTATATCGGCCTCGAAATGCTGTGCGCGGCGAAATTCATCGAGGCCGACGACGAGGATCGCATGGTACATGTCATCGCGCACGAATATGCGCATGTGCAGCAGCCGCTCGCGCAGGTCGATGACGAGAATGCCACTGTCCTCCACGCCGCGCTGGTCGAAGGCGCCGCCGAATTCGTCACCGAGCGGATGACCGGATCGGTCGCCTATCCGCTGCTCCACCAATGGGCGGCGGAACGAACGACGGAGCTCGAAACCGCCTTCCTCGCCGAAAAGGACGAAAAGGCGCTCGGTTCGCGCTGGCTCTACAACCAGCAGGGCGATGGCGAATGGCCCGGCGACCTCGGCTATTGGGCGGGTTACCGCATCGTCCGGGCCTATTACGACCGCGCGCCCGACAAGACGCAGGCGCTGCGCGAGATCATCGAGATGCGCGACCCCGCCGCCTTCCTCGCGGCGAGCGGCTGGGCACCGGGCGCATAGAGCGGTTTCAAGTCGGGCGGAACCGCATGACGACCCGGAAAACGCGGTGAAACTACGACCTGGAGCATGACGACATGAGTTGGAATCGTCACCCGCGAGGAGCGAAGTGACGCGTCGATCCAGAGTGTGCGCAAACCGCTCTGGATTGCTTCGCTCCGCTCGCAATGACGAAGGGGGTCAATCCAAAGTCATCAGAGTCTAGCGCCGACGCGCGCTTCCTACGCCGCCCAGTCCTCCAGCAGGTGGCGCGCGATCGCCAGCGGCGGCGGCGCAAGGAAGGGGGCGTCCATGTCGCCCGCCAGCGCCGCGCGCACCTCGGCGCGATCGACCCAGATCGCCGCCTCTATCTCAGTCTCGTCGAGCGTCAGCGCGCTGCCCTCGGCGCGCGCGCGGCATCCGATCATCAGCGACGAAGGGAAAGGCCAGGGCTGGCTCGCCACATAGGCGACGTCCGACACGCGGATTCCCGCTTCCTCGAACAATTCGCGCGCCACCGCCTCCTCGAGCGATTCGCCGGGCTCGACGAATCCCGCGAGCGCCGAGAACATCCCCGGCGCGAACTGCCGCTGGCGCCCGACGAGCACGCGCCCGTCATATTCGGCGAGCATGATCACCACCGGGTCGACGCGCGGAAAATGCTCGGCGCGGCACTGGCCGCAGCGGCGCCCCCAGCCGGCACGGAACAGCTCGGTCGGCGACCCGCAGGTGGCGCAGAACCGATGCCGCGCGTGCCAGTCGACGAGGCTGCGCGCGCCGCCGTAAAGCGCGAGGTCCTGCGCGCTGAGCAGCGGCAGCAGCCGCATCACGGTGCGCGAGCGCGCGTCGATGCGCTGCGCCGGGTGCGGTTCGCGGACGAAATAGGGAATGCCGCGCTCGTCGCGTCCCAGCAGCATCGGCGCGCGTGCGTCGGCGGGGTCGAGCAGTTCCCAGCGCAGGCCCGTGCCATCGTCGCCGGGCACGAAATCGATGCCGTCGAGCGTCAGGCAGCGCGCGCGCGGATCGGCCTTTGCGGCGGCGAAGGCCTCCGGGTCGGTGCGAAGCTGGTCGGCGCGGTCGAGCCACGCCCCGGTGAAGCCGAGCGGCGCCGGCATCAGCGCAGCGCGTCCTTGTAGAAAGCCTCGCCGAACTTCGCCTGAAAGGGCAGCGCCTCGGCCGGCATATATTGGGTGTAGCCGCCGACGCGGTAGCCGCGGGCGCGGTCGACGAAGCCGATCGTCCCCGCCGCGCCGCCCCAGCCATAGACGCCCTCGCCGGTGGGCGAATCGGCGAGCGAGACGCGCCCGCCCGCGCCGAAGCCTTCGCCCTCGATGAACGTGCCCTTGCGGTCGACCGAATCGGTCAGCAGGTTCGACATCGCTAGCCGCGCGGTTTCGGGCTTCATGATCCGCACCCCGCCGGTCTCGCCCTCGCCGAGCAGCATGGCGAGGAAGCGGTCGTAATCGCGCGCGCTCGAAACCAGGCCGCCGCCGCCATAGGGCATCGGCGGCGGATCGAGATAGATCGAGCTGGTCGCCGGATCGACCGGCAGCAGCACCGGCCCCATCGGAAAATAATTGGTCGACAGCCGTCCCACCTCGCTCGCCGGCACCTGGAAGAAGGTGCTGGTCATCCCCAGCGGGTCGAACAGCCGCGCCTTCAGAAAGGCGTCGAACGGCTGGCCCGCCGCCACCTCGATCACCCGCCCCATCAGGTCGAGCCCGACCGAATAGCTCCAGCGCGTGCCGGGTTCGTAGACGAGCGGCAGCTTCGCGAGCCGGTCGGCGAAGGCCGCGAGGCTGGGCGCGGGCGTGATTGGTGGCAGGCCGGGGATCGGCAGGCGGCTGACCTGCCCGCCGACCAGTCCGGCCTCGTTATAGGCGTCGCGCAGCGGCCCCTTCTGGATGATGTTGTAGCCGAGCCCGGCGGTGTGAGTGAGCAGCTGGCGCACCGTGATCGGTCCCTTGGCCGGACGCACGTCGGTGATCGAGCCATCGGGCGTATTCTGCACCGTCATGTTCGCGAAGGCGGGCAATATGTCGGCGATCGGCTGGTCGAGGCCGAGCCGGCCTTCCTCGATCAGCAGCATCGCCGCCATCGCGGTGACCGGCTTGGTCATCGAATAGAGGCGCCACAGCGTGTCGGGACCGACGGGCTTGCTCGAATCCATCGCCTGCCGCCCGGCGCCGAAGCTGACCGCCGCCGCCTGCCCCTTGCCGATACAGGCAAGCGTGCCGGCGAGCTGCCCACGCTCGACGAAACCCGTGACGAAGGCGTCGGTCGCGGGATAGAGCGCCGCGCCGTCGGCTTTCCATGCAAGGGCGCTGCGCGGCAGCAGCGTCGCCGCGCCGCCGAACGCCAGGCCGCCGAGCAGCGCCCGGCGCGACACCATCATGTTCATCCGTCCTTCTCCCGCATCTGGTCGACGAGCTTGCGATAGAGCGTCGGCAGCCCGGCCTCGTCAAGCGCCGAAAGCGGCCACCATTCGCCTTCCCCTGCGGCAAGCGCGGCTTCGCCGGGCATCAGCGTCAGCCGCAGATCGAAATGCGTGAAGCCATGATCGACCTCGGCGACCCCCGACTCGGCGGGCGGTATCGCGCTCCACTCGCCGCCGGGCAGCGCGCGCATGCCGCCGAGCATCCCCTTGCCCGGCCGGCGGACCAGCCAGATGCGGCCCTTGTCCTCGATCCACCAGGCGATGCCATGGCGCTGCGGCTTCGCCTTCTTCGCGGGCTTGACCGGCAGCCGCTCGATGTCGGCACGGCCGCGCGCGCGGCAATCGGCCATCAGCGGGCAGATCGCGCAGGCGGGGCCGCGCGGCGTGCAGATGCCTGCACCCAGGTCCATCAGCGCCTGCGCGAAATCGCCCGGCCGGTCGGCGGGCACCAGCGGTTCGAGCGCGGTGCGGATGGCGCGCTTGGCGGCGGGCAGCGGGGTCTCGATCAGCCGATGGCGCGTGATCACCCGCTCGATATTGGCGTCGATCACCACCGCGCGCCGTCCGAAGGCGATCGCCGCGACCGACGCCGCCGTATAGTCGCCGATGCCGGGGAGCGCGCGCAGGTCGGCTTCGCTGTCGGGAAATTGCCCGCCGTGCTCGGCGACCACCGCGCGCGCGCAGGCGAGCAGGTTGCGCGCGCGCGCATAATAGCCGAGCCCCGCCCACGCCGCCATGACGTCGGCGTCGGCGGCTGCGGCCAGATCGGCGACCGTCGGCCAGCGCGTGGTGAAGCGCTCGAAATAGCCTGCCACCGCCGCGACCGTCGTCTGCTGGAGCATGACCTCGGCGAGCCAGACGCGATAGGGATCGGGCACCGCGTCGCTTCCCGGCGGCACGCGCCACGGCAGCACCCGCGCCGAGCGGTCGTACCAGCCGAGCAGGCGCGCGGCGAAATCGGCGGGCGCGGCTTCAGTCTTGTCGCGATCGGTTCTGTCGGAAGTCTGGACGCTCACCCCCCGCCTATGGCATGGCGGCGCGCATGGCGAAAGCACAGAGCGGAGAAACGCCCGCCCGAAAGGCGAAGGACGCAAAGGCGAAGAAGACGCCTGCCCGCAGCTACGAACGCCCGCGCGGCGGGGAAGCGCGCGCGATCGCCGACCTCGTCCCCGAAATCGGCCGCACCGCCTTCCGCAAGTTCGGCTTCATCCAGTCGTCGGTCGTCAGCCGCTGGCGCGAGATCGTCGGCGACCGCCTCGCCGACGTCACCCAGCCCGCGATGATCCGCTTTCCCGCCGGGCAGAAGGCGGGGGGCACGCTGCATCTGACGATCAACGGCGCGCACGCCCCGATGCTCCAGCATGTCGCGCCCGACATCATCGGCGCGGTCAACCGCTTCTTCGGCTATGCCGCGATCGCGCAGGTGCGGATGACGCACGGGCAGGTCGCGCCCGCCGCGCCGCCCGTTCAGCCGCCAGCCATGCTGAAGCCCGTACCCGCCGAACTGGGGGACAGCCTGCGCGACATCGGCGACCCGGAACTGCGCACCGTGCTCGAACGCATGGCGGCAGGGCTGGCCGCGCCGCCGAAGCTTCCCCGCATCAGTTGAACGAAGGACCGGCCGCCCATGCCCAGACATATCCCGTCCCTATCGACCCGCCGCCTCGCGATCGGAACACTCGCCGGCGTCGCCCTGACCGCGCTGGTCGCGGCTGCCCCCGCGAAACCGGCCGCTGAGCGCTGGTCGGCGACCATCTCGACCAGCCCGATCGGCGCGCTTCTGGTCGGCAAGCCCGGTGCCAAGGTGAAGCTGGTCGAATATTTCAGCTATACGTGCAGCCATTGCGCCGATTTCGCGAAACAGTCGGCGGTGCTGCTGAAGACGCTCTACATCGACACCGGGCTGGTGCAGTTCGAATATCGCAATCTGGTGCGCGATCCGCTCGATCTGACCGCCGCGCTGCTCGCGCGGTGCGGCGGCGCCAGGGCGTTCGTCGGCAATCATCAGGCGATCATGCTCGCGCAGCCCACTTGGCTCGGCAAGGCGGCGAAAATGACCAAGGAGCAGCTCGCGCCCTGGTATCAGGGCAGCGAAGGCGAACGCACCCGGCGCATCGCCGCCGATACCGGGCTCGACACGCTGATGCGCGGCCGCGGTTACACCAAGGCACAGATCGACGCCTGCCTCGACAGCGACGTCGCGTCGGCCGAGATATTGGGGATGACCAATATCGGCCAGAACGCCGACCGCGTCGCCGCGACCCCGAGCTTCTTCATCAACGGCAAGAATGCGGAGGTCAGCGATTGGCCGAAGCTCAAAACGCGCCTCGACCTCGCGCTCAAGGGCGCTTAAGAACGCCTCGACACGATTTTTCGGAGACCAAAGGATGACCCTTCCCCCGCTGCGCATCGCCCTGCTCTGTTCGCTCGGCGCGCTCGCGCTCGCCGGCTGCGGCGAAAGCAAGACCGACCAGAATCAGGAGCAGGCGGTGATCGCGAAGGTCGCCGCGCCCGCGGGCAAGAGCTGGTCCGACACCGTCACCGTCACCCCCGACGGCGGCTATCTGATGGGCAATCCCGACGCGCCGGTGAAGGTCATCGAATTCGCTTCGCTCACCTGCTCGCACTGCGCCGATTTCTCGGAGGAAAGCCACGAGGAACTGAAGCGCGACTTCATCGACACCGGCCGCGTCAGCCTGGAACTGCGCAACTTCATCCGCGATCCGCTCGACGCATCGGCCGCGGCGATCATCCGCTGCGCGCCGACCGAGCGCTATTTCCCGCTGATGGCGAACGTCTTCGCCTCGCAGGCCGATCTGTTCGCGGGCGCGCAGGCCAATCCCGATGGCGGCGAAAAGGCGATGTCGCTGCCCCCCGCGCAGCGTTTCCCGGCGCTCGCCAAGGCGTGGAAGCTCGACACCTTCTTCCAGTCGCGCGGCATGACCGCCGACCAGGTCAACGCCTGCCTGTCGAACCTTCCCAACATCGAAAAGCTCGAACAGAGCACCAATGCCGCGATGGAGACCTATCGGATCTCGGGCACCCCCAGCTTCATCATCAACGGCCAGCTGGCCGAGGGCATCGCGGCCTGGGGCCCGCTGCGCGACCGGCTGCGCACGATGGGCGTGCGCTGACCGTCGCGCTTCCCGCCCCGCGACCGGCGGCGCGGGCGGAATCGTCCCCCTTGCGACTCCCCCGCCCGCGCGGCATGACGGCGGGCAAGGGGGATATGTGACCCAAGCGTTGCACAGCCTGCGATTCGACCGACTGCACGGGGACCGTCCGTGCAGATAAAGCGGCTGCGCCTGACCGGTTTCAAGAGCTTCGTCGAACCCACCGAGCTGCGCATCGAGCCGGGGCTGACCGGCGTCGTCGGTCCGAACGGCTGCGGCAAGTCGAACCTGCTCGAGGCGATCCGCTGGGTGATGGGCGAATCCAGCCCCAAGTCGATGCGCGGCGGCGGGATGGAGGACGTCATCTTCGCCGGCACCGCGTCGCGCCCGCCGCGCGATTTCGCCGAGGTCGCGATCCATTGCGATACGGGCGGCGCGGTGGTCGCCGGGCTTTCCGACGCGGCCGACGGGCACGAACTGGAGGTGATCCGCCGCATCGAGCGCGGCGCGGGAAGCGCCTATCGCGCCAACGGCCGCGACGTACGCGCCAAGGACGTCGCGCTGATCTTCGCCGATGCCGCGACCGGGGCGCACAGCCCGGCGCTGGTCAGCCAGGGCAAGATCGCGAACGTCATCGCCGCCAAGCCGACCGACCGCCGCGCGATGCTGGAGGAGGCGGCGGGCATCGCCGGCCTTCACGTCCGCCGCAAGGACGCCGAGCAGAAGCTGCGCGCGACCGAAACCAACCTGACCCGCCTGTCGGAGATCGTCGCCGACATGGAGGTGCGCGCGAACGCGCTGCGCCGACAGGCGCGCGCGGCAGAGAAATACCAGCGGCTGAGCGAAGAAATCCGCGTTGCCGAGGCGCGGCTGATCTATGCCCGCTGGCGCGACGCCGCCGCCGCCGCCGATCAGGCGCGCCGCGACGCCGACGCGGCCGAGGCCGCGGTGAAGGCGGCGCAGGACGAACTTGAAGCCGTTTCGAACGCGCAGACAGAGGTCGCCGCGCGCGTCGCCGATGCGCGCGGCGACGCGCAGGCGCAGCGCGATGCGCTTGCCGAAGCGACCGCAACGCAGGTCCGCCTTGCCGGCGAGGAGCGCGCGGCGCGCCAGCGCCTCGACGACCTGGGCACGCAGCAGGCGCGGCTCGCCGAGGATCGCGCGCGCGAGGGCGATCTGGCACGCGACGCCCATGCCGCGCTGACCGCGCTCGACACCGAGGCGAAGCAACTCGCGCAGCAGATCGGCGCGCATGACAATGGCAAGGCGGCGCTCGTCGAGGCGAATCAGGCGGCGCAGGCACGGCTGCGCGATGCCGAGGTGGCGCTGGCACAGGCGCGCGCGCGCGCCGCGAGCGAAGCCGCCGACCGCCGCATCGCGCTCAGCGCGCGCGACGGCGCCGAAACCGCGGTGCGCCGCATCGCGGGCGAACAGCAGCGTCTCGAAGCCGAGATCGCCGCACTCGGCGACAGCGCGGCGCTGGCCCGGACGGTCGAGGAGAGCGCGGCGGCCGCCGAGCAGGCGGAGGCCGCGATCGCCGCAGCCGAAGCCGCGATTGGCGACGCCGAAGCCGACCGCGAGGCGGCGACGGCGGACCTCGCGGCGGTCGAGGCCGCGCTCGCCGAGGCGCGCGCGGCGCTCGCCGCGCTCGAAGGCGAGGCGGCGACGCTCGAACGCGCGCTCGCCGCTGCGCGCAGCGATGCGATGCGCATCCTCGACCGCATCAGGGTCGCGCCGGGCTACGAGGCCGCGCTCGCCGCGGCGCTCGGCGACGATCTCGACGCTGGCACCGACGGCGACGCGGCGCGAAGCTGGCGCGGCGCCGACGCGCGCGCCGACGATCCCGCGCTTCCCGCCGGGACCCGCGCGCTCGCCGATCTCGTCGAGGCGCCCGCCGCGCTGTCGCGCCGTCTCGCGCAGGTCGCGGTCGCCGACGACGATGCGGGCCAGACGCTCGCGGTCGGGCAGCGGCTGGTGACGATGGGCGGGGTGATGCGCCGCTGGGACGGTTTCGTGACGCGCGGCGACGGCGCGACCGCGAGCGAGCGGCTGATGCGCCAGAATCGCCTCGACGCGCTCGCCGCGCAGCGCCCGCAGGTCGAGCTGGGGGTGCAGGAATTGCGCGACCGCCGCGAGGCCGCGGCGGCGACGCTCGCCGCGCGGACCGAGGCGGCCGCGGCCGCCCGCAAGCGGCTCGCCGACGCCGACGAGGCGCGCCGCGCTGCCTTGCGCGCCGCCGACCAGGCGCAGGGCGCGCTCGACCGCCACCACGCCGCCGCCGCGCTGTTCGAACGCCGGCGCGCCGAGATCGCCGGTGCGGCGAAGGACGCCGCCGAACAACTCGCAGCACAGGAAGCCGCGCTCACCGCGCTGCCCGACGAGCGGCTGGCGCGCGCGGCGCTCGATGCCGTGGAGCAGACCGCCGATCGCGCCCGCACCACCGCGACCGACGCGCAAGGCACGCTCGCCGCGCATGAGCGCACCCTCGCCGCGCTGAGCGAGCGGCAGGCGGTGGTCGGCGCCGAGATTCGGAGCTGGAAGGCGCGAGCGGGCGAGGCCGCACGGCGCGTCACCGACATGGACAAGCGCGCCGATGCGCTCGCCGCCGAAGCCGCGAAGCTCGTCGACCTGCCCGAGCGGCTCGCCGCCGACCGCGCCGTTGCCGAGGCGCGGCAGGCCGAACTGCGCGAGAAACTCAACGAGGCCGAGACGCGCGAGCGGGCGGCCGAAGCAGCGCTGCGCGAGGCAGAGGCGGCGCTGACGACGATCCGCGAGCGCGTCGCCGCGGCGCGCGAAACGCGCGCCGGCGCGGTCGCGCGCTCGGAAAACGCCGAACTGCGCCGCGTCGAGATGGGCCGCCTGTCGGGCGAGCGTTTCGAATGCCCGCCGCCGCTGCTGCCGCAAAAGGCCGGTTTCGACAGCGCTGCGGTCGGCGACGCGGCCACCGAGTCGGCGGCGCACGACCGACTGATCGCCGACCGCGAGCGGCTGGGGCCGGTCAACCTCGTCGCCGCCGACGAACTCGCCGAGCTCGACGCCGAGCGCGAGCGGAGCGTCGCCGAGATCGAGGAACTGCAGCAGGCGGTGAACCGGCTGCGCGGCTCGATCGGCAACCTCAACCGCGAAGGCCGCGTCCGCCTGCTCGCGGCGTTCGAGGCGGTGAACGCGCATTTCCAGCGCCTGTTCACGACCCTGTTCAACGGCGGTCAGGCGCATCTCGAACTCGTCGATTCGGACGACCCGCTCGAAGCGGGACTCGAGATCATGGCGCAGCCGCCGGGCAAGCGGCTCGGCACGTTGACGCTGCTGTCGGGGGGCGAGCAGGCGCTGACCGCCGTGGCATTGATCTTCGGCCTTTTCCTCACCAACCCGGCGCCGATCTGCGTTCTCGACGAGGTCGACGCGCCGCTCGACGACGCGAATATCGAGCGCTTCTGCGACCTGCTTGACCGGATGAGCCGCGAGACCGACACGCGCTACCTGATCGTCACCCACAATGCGGTGACGATGGCGCGCATGCACCGGCTGTTCGGGGTAACGATGATCGAACGCGGGGTCAGCCGCCTCGTCTCGGTAGACCTCGGCGGCGCCGAGGAACTGCTCGCGGCCGAATAAGCCGATCGGTCAGGGCGCGCTGCCCACCACCAGCATCGCGGCGAAGACGAGCAGCCCGGCGAAGCGGTTGCTGCGGAACTTGGCGAGCGCGTCGGCGCCGTTCGCGGGGTCGAGCGTCGCCACCTGCCCCGCCAGATGCACCGCCACCGGCACCAGCGCAACGAAGACCAGCGGATCGGGTCGCACGATCCACAGCGCCCCCGCCCACAGCGCGAGCGCGGTCGCATAGCACAGGCCGACGCCGCCGCGCACCTGGTCACCCAGCGCGCGCGCACTCGACTTGACGCCGACCAGCGCATCGTCCTCGATGTCCTGGAGCGCATAGATGGTGTCGTAACCGATCACCCAGGCGATGCATCCGGCATAGAGCAGCGGCAGCGCGAGGCCGTCGCTGCCCCCGGCCGCGATCCAGCCGACGAGCGCCCCCCACGAAAAGACCAGCCCCAGCCACGCCTGCGGCCACCAGGTGATGCGCTTCATGAACGGATAGGCGGCGACGAGCAGCAGGCTCGCCACCGCGACGACCTGCGCGCGCAGCGGCAGTTGCACCAGCACGACCAGCCCGACGAGCGACAGCGCGAGCATCCACAGCGCCGCGCCGCGCACCGAAACCGCGCCGCTCGCGACGGGGCGCGACGCGGTGCGCGCGACCTTCGCGTCGAGGTTGCGGTCGACGATGTCGTTATAGACGCAGCCCGCGCCGCGCATCGCGATCGCGCCGGCGAGCATCCACAGGAACAGCGGCCAGTGATCGCGCGCGCCGCCCGCCAGCGCGATCCCCCACGCGCAGGGCCAATAGAGCAGCCACCAGCCGATCGGCCGGTCGAACCGCGCGAGCAGCGCATAGGGGCGCAACCCCGCGGGCAGGAGCGCCAGGAAGCCGCGAAGCTGGCTGTCGGGAGGAGGGGCGGTGGTCATGCGTGCCGGGGCGATAGCAGAGCGCGCCGACGAGATAAATGCCGGACCGGGCGCGGCGTGCGCCGATCAGCAGGCGGACTTGGTGGCCGCCGGAGAGGGGTTGTAGACGCCGTCGCCGTCCTTCGGCCCATCCAGATCGCGCGGCTCGCGGATATTGAAGGCCGCCGTCGTGGAGATTCGCCGCGCGCCCAGCCACTTGCCATAGAGCAGCGGCTGATAGTCGTAGCTGATCTCGACGAACATCACCGCCGTCCCCGCCGCGGCCGTGACCTCCTTGCCTTTCAGCCCCATGCCCGGAAAACTCGTTCCGGTCTTGCCGGTGCCCTGCGCGCCATAGGCCGAGGACACCGCGAGATCGCCATAGCAGCGCTGCCAGTGAATCCACTGGCCGCCATCCTTGTTGCGTTCGAGGCTCGACAGGATGATCCGCCCGTGCCGCTTGAAATCGAGCGCGTCGGCCTGCTTTTCCGCCCCGATGAACAACTCGTTGATATCGATCTCGCGGATCGGCGGCAGCGACAGATTGCTGCCCGCTGCGATGCGCGAGGCGTTGTCGGCGGTGTTGAGGCCGATCTGGCTGATCCGCGTGTGAGTCAGCGCAAGGTTCGCGATCTCCAGTCCGGCGAATCCCACCAGCACCAGAAAGGGAATGGCGAAGGCCATCTCGATCAGCACCGTGGCGCGAATGTTGCGCGCCAGGCGCCGCGCGGTGATCGCCAGGCGGCGGCAAGGGCGGGAAAGAAGCATCATTTCAGGCAGCTATCCGGTGTAATGTCGCTACCGTTCGCAAAGGGCTGGTTGCGCAGGATCGTGACCGCCGACAGCGTCGAATAGGGGGACTGCCCCAGCATCTTCCACACCGGCAGCACGCGGTCGAAGCGCATCGTCACCGTATAGAGGACGACGTCGTCGGCGCCGCCGTTGCCGGCCTTGCCGCCATCCTCGAAACAATCCTCGGCATCCAGATAGCCGTTCTTGTTCGTATCATAATAGCGCCGAGGGACGTTGAGCTTGCTGAACTCGTCATAGGCGCGCCGCGTGAATTTCACATCGGCGCCCGCGAACACCTGCTGGACCTGCTCCTTGACGCGGGCATCGAGCGCCGATTGGTCGCTGGAATAAAGCTCCAGCGTCGAATCGCGCCCCGCCTTGGCGACGGCGCCTTGCAGGACCTGCTGCGCGTACATCTGCCAGCAGAAATCGAAGATCCCCATCAGGATCAGCAGGAACAGCGGCGCGGTGAGCGCGAATTCGACCAGCGCGACGCCGCGACGGTCGCGGCGAAGCCGGCGGATCAGGGCGCGGCGACGGCTCATTGCGACAGCCTGAGCTTCGAGATCTGGCGGGCGATCGCCTGGAACTGCGCGTTGAGCTGCGCCGCATTGTCGGCCTCGAACGCCTGCCCCGTCGAGGCGCAGCTGTTGAGGTTGCTGTTGCTGCCGACGCCGAACGAGATCACCCAGATCGTCAGGCCCTTGCGCTTCGCGCTTTCGCACAGCTGCCGGAAGCGGTTGTTGTGCCGGTCGATCGCATCATTGTCGCTGGTCGCGCCGATGCGCGGCATCGACCGCTCCTGCCCTTGGTGCGACAGGTTGGCGCGCGGCGTCATCATGTCGCCGTCGGTCATGAACACGATATGCCGGCTGACCGGCCGCCCGTTATAGGGCCCGTTGTCGGCCGCGAACAGCCCGGTCGGAGAGATCAGGCGCGCACCCCACGCCATGCCGGCGTCGTGATAGGTATAGCCCTTGGGTTGCAGCGTCTTGATATATTTATCGAAGTCGTCGTGATCCGCCTTGGTCATCGTCGTCAGGTTCATCGCCGCGACCGGGCAGGCGGCATAGTCGCCGCCCTTGTCGACGAAATTCTGGTAATTGGTCGTCACCCCGGTGCGTTCGGTCACCCGCTCGCGGTCGTAGGTGACGTCGGGCAGGAACATCTTCCATTGCGTCTCGGCATCGCTGGCGGACGGGACCATGTCGATGTCCATGTCATAAGCGTCCGACGGCGCGGACTGGCTCGACCCGAATTGCGTCGTCGCCCGCTCGATGATGCACCCCGCCCAGCTGGTCGTGACCGTCGTCCCCTGATAGCCGGTGTCGGTCTCGATCGTCGATCCGCTCTTCAACGGGCCGGTGTCGAACTTGCGGTCGAAATAGGTGTATTTGCCGTCGAAGACCGTAGTCAGCGTCTCGGTCTTCGTCACCTTGTAGGTGCGCGTGAACGTCCAGCGGAGCCTGTCGATCTTGCAACTCCTGGAACTCCATGTTCCCTTGTAGCTGTAATATTCGTAGGTCCGCTTCGAATCGGATGTGGTGATGCGCGTAGTGCCGTCGACAACCGGATTCGAGACATTCTGATCCTTGCTCTCGATCATCTTGGCCGAGGCGCTGTCGTCCCAGGTCGTGCATTCGTCTCTGGTCTTGTCCGCCGTCCCCGCGCTCTTCCAATCCTCCTGCCCGTTCTTCTTCTTGTCAGAAACGGGATCGGTCGCGGTATAATCGTCGGACACCACCGTCCGGGCGTCGCCCCAGACCTCCTTGGTCACCGGCTTGCGGGACGGGAGCCAGACGGTGTCGGCGAGCCAGTTGGAATTCTTCGCCACCAGAATCTGGCCGACATTGACCGACGAGCTGTAGGGAACGACGCCGAAGCGCAGCCGTCCGTCGCCGATGTCGGCGTTGGTCAGCGTGTCGAAGAAATCGACCGCCGCCTTGCGCAGCGCCTCGATCTTGGTGTCGTCGTCCGAAGAGGAGGCCTTGCGCGCCATCGACCCGGTGACGTCGAGCACCAGCATCACGTCGACGTTCGAGATTTCGAGCTTGGCGGTGCAGTTCACGCCGAGGTCGAACTTGTCCTTGCCGAAAATGTACATGATCGCCGTCGGCAGCTTGACGCTGGCGGTGCCGACGACATCGGCGGCGCTCGTCGACTGCGAGGAAAAGTTCACCGCCTCGCTGCCATAGATGCCGTTCGGAAAGTTGAAGGCGAACATCTTGTTCGCCTCGGCCTTGTGGTCGTCGCCATAGACGCCCGCCGCCATCGCGCGCCGCCCCGCGAGCACGCCGGCGTCGCACGCCTGTTGCAGGCGAAGCTGCGTCATATAGGCGCGGCCGATGTCGACCGCCGACCCGACGATGCCGATCACCGGCACGATCGCGGCCGCGGTCAGCATCAGCGCGTTGCCGCGCTGGTCGCGGATCAGGCGTCCGGCGCCCTGCCGGAGGCGGCACCCAAGACGGCGCCCGATATGTCGGATGTCGGTCCCACCCATGGTCTCAAACCCCTCGATCGACCCGCGTACGCCCCACAGATGCGCGGCGGGTATCCTGCCTCTATCGGAAAACTGCTTACCAAAATGCTAAGCCGCACCGCCCGCATGGCCCGGAAAACCGCGCCTCCTGCCCCGCAACGGGACAGTCCGCGCGCAGGGATGAGCGCGGGTGCGCGCCGCCGCCGCCCATGCTATGGCCCCGCGATGCCCGCGACTCCCGCCTGGCCCCCCGCCAGCACGCCCCGCCTGTTCGTCGACACGCCGCTCGGCCCCGACGCCGCACCGGTCGTCGACGGCGCGGCGGCGCATTATCTGCTGCACGTCATGCGGCTGAAGCCCGGAGACCCGCTGCTGCTGTTCGACAATCGCAGCGGCGAGTGGCTCGCCACGGTCGCCGATGCGGGCAAGCGCGCGCTGACCGTCCGCATCGAGCGCCGGACGCGCGCGATCGAGGCGGTGCCCGACCTCTGGCTGTGCTTCGCGCCGGTCAAGAAGGCGCGGCTCGACTGGATCATCGAGAAGGCGACCGAACTGGGCGTCGCGCGGCTGCAGCCGGTCATCACCGAGCGCACGATCGTCGAGCGCGTCAAGCGCGAGCGGCTGGAGGCGCAGATCGTCGAGGCGTGCGAGCAATGCGGCCGCACCGCGCTGCCGACGCTGGCCGAGCCGGTGAAGCTGCCCGCGCTGCTGCGCGACTGGCCACAGAGCCGCGCGCTGCTGTTCGCCGACGAAGCGGGGGGTTCGCCGTTCGGAACGGTCGATGCGCCCGCGCCCGCCGCAATCCTGACCGGCCCCGAGGGCGGCTTCACCGAGCGCGAGCGCGCCGCGCTGCTCGCCTGCCCCGCCGTCCGCCGTATCGCGCTCGGCCCGCGCATCCTGCGCGCCGAGACCGCCGCCGTCGCCGCGACCGCCCTGTGGATGGCGCAGCACGGCGACTGGGGGGCAGCGGCGGGCGCGGTCTCCCCCGAAGCGTGACGATCAGTCGATGCGGGCGCGAAAGCGGATGGTGAAGCTGGGGCGGCTCGTCGCGCTGGTCGCGTGGCTCATATTGCCCGAGGGCGCGATCCGCAGCCCCCGCACCGCCGGGTCGTAGGTCCCCGTCGGCGTGTAGCTATAGGGTGCGCCGCCGCCCGGCTGGTTCGAATAGCCGACGTTCGACGCGCTGAATCCCAGGCCGCTCGCCGGCGATCCGTTGCTGAAACTGACCGAGCCGGTCTGGAAGGTGACGCCCGGCGGCAGCGGATCGACGAGCACGATCGCATTCGCCCGGTTGCTGTTGCTTCCGGTCCCGATGCTGGTCACGGTGATCGCATATTCGACGATCGCGCCGGGGATCAGCTTGGGATTGGTCGTGCCGTTGACGGGGTCCGAAATCGGCGTCGAGCTTTTCGCGATGACCAGCACGCCGCCGGTCGCGCGCGTGTTGGTGACGATGCAGGTGACGACGTCGCCGAGCTGCGGCGTGATCGTCCCCGGCGCCACACCCGGCAGCACGGTCGAGGAGCCGGCGGCGGCGTTGGTGCAGCCAAGCACCGCATCGTAGCGCGCGAGGTCAGCGGTCCCCGCCGCGATCTCGTCGAGCGTATAGGCGGTGCCGGGGGTCAGCCGCACCATGCCGGTGTCGCCGCCGCCGACCGTGGTGCCGGTGCCGCTGGTGGTCGCGTTCGCCACCGCCACCGCGCCATCGAGAATGCGGACGGTGAACTGGTCGCCGCTGTAGCGCCGCCCTCCGCTGCCCAGCGCCTTGCGGAGGCGCAGGTGCGGATAGGGGGTGTTGGTGAAGGTGCAGGCGATCGCATCGCCGAATTGCAGCGGCGGCAGGGTGAACGATGTCGCGACCACCCCGACGGGCAGCGGCGTCGCCGATCCGCTGTTGCCGTTGGTGCAGCTGATCGTCGAGCGATAGGCGGACAGCGCGCTGGCGCTGCCCGCCGCCATCTCCTCGCTCAGCGTCACCGAAAGGCTGGAGGCGAGGCTGACCGGCATCGCGTTGAACGGGCCGTTGCCGCTGCCGCTCGTCGTCCCCTGCCCCAGCAGCGCGCCGCCGCTCGCCGCGCGGATGCGGAAGAGGAACTGGTCGCTGGCGTCGATTCGCACCCCCGCGATCTGCTTCGACAGCCGGACCGAGGCGAAACGCACCGCAAGCATGATGCCCTGCAGCCCGCCCGAGGTGATCTGGGCGGTGACGGTCGTCGGGCTGTTCGACCCGACGATATAGGCGCCGACCGTCCCGGCGGTGCCGGTGACGGTGACGGTCGAGGTGCCGATGCCCGATCGGGCCGGATAGGTCGTTCCGCTGGTCGGCGGCACCTGGTCGAGCAGCTGCCACGCGCCGCCGTTGGTCGTGAACACTAGAGATTCAGTCTCGTTCGACGATTCGGCGTCGGCGACGACGAAGGAATAGGCAGATGCGGCCGCCCCTGCGGGCGGGGTGATCGCGATGCCTCCGATCGTGACGGTGCGCGTTCCCGATGCCGTCGAATAGAGCACCGGGCGGCCCGGTATCCCGAGGAAGGCCGAGTTGCCGACCGCGGCGCCGGTCCACGACGGCGCGGCGACGGCGGAGAAGGCGCTGCCCGATGTCGGCGTCACGCGCAGGTTGAAGCGCAGGACCGAACCGTCGGTCAGCGTGAAGCTCATATTCTGGCCCGCCGCGCTGCGCGCGGTCGCGTCGCTATATTGGCTGAGGTCGAGCCAGCAATAGGTCTCCCACCCCGCGGGCGCGGTCCCCTGGCTCGTCGCGGGGGCGCAGCTTTGGGCATACGCCGGCGCGGCGGCGAGCAGCAACGCCATCAGCAACGCGAAACAGGCCAGCAGCAGCGGGCGGAAGACGCCGCGCGCGCACGCTCGCATCGACGAGGCGCACGGCGGTGGGCTCGCGGTCCGCCACCCACCGGCCCGCGACGCAATCTGGTCCCTGGTCATGCCCGCGCTTGTGGCAGCGAAAGGTTAATTCGCGGTCAACCTGTCCCCTCCTTTACCCCCTGCGCGGGGCCCGTCCTTTTTGCTGGTGCAAGCCGCGGCGCCTGCCTAAAGCGGCGCGATGAGCACGCGTACGGTTTCAGATCGAAACGATCCCATCATCGAGAGCCGCGACCAGCTCGCGGCGCCCATGATCAAAGGCGAGAAGCCGAAGGACCGCTGGCGAATCGGCACCGAGCACGAGAAATTCGTCTATCGCACCGCCGATCATCGCGCGCCCTCCTATGACGAGCCGGGCGGCATCCGCGACCTGCTGACCGCGCTGACCCGCTATGGCTGGGAACCGGTCGAGGAAGGGGGGAACGTCATCGCCCTGTCGGGCAGTGACGGCGCGATCAGTCTCGAACCGGCGGGGCAGCTCGAACTGTCGGGCGCGCCGCTCGAGAATCTCCACCAGACCTGCGCCGAGACCGGCCGCCACCTGAAGCAGGTGAAGGAGGTCGGCGCCGAACTCGGCCTCGGTTTCCTCGGCCTCGGCATGTGGCCCGACAAGACGCGCGACGAACTGCCGCGCATGCCGAAGGGACGCTATGCGATCATGCTCGACCACATGCCGCGCGTCGGCGGCATGGGGCTCGACATGATGCTGCGCACCTGCACCATCCAGACCAACCTCGACTATGCGAGCGAGGCCGACATGGTGCAGAAATTCCGCGTCTCGCTCGCGCTCCAGCCGCTGGCGACCGCGCTGTTCGCGGCGTCGCCCTTCACCGACGGCCGGCCCAACGGCTATCTGTCCTATCGCAGCCACATCTGGACCGACACCGACCCCGCGCGCACCGGCATGCTGCCCTTCGTGTTCGAGGACGGCTTCGGCTACGACCGCTATGTCGACTATATGCTCGACGTGCCGATGTATTTCGTGTTCCGCGACGGGCGCTACATCGACGCGGCGGGACAGAGCTTCCGCGATTTCCTGAAGGGCCGGCTTCCGGCGCTGCCCGGCGAGCTCCCGCGCCTTTCCGACTGGGCCGACCATCTGTCGACCGCCTTTCCCGAGGTGCGGCTCAAGAGCTTCCTCGAAATGCGCGGCGCCGACGGCGGACCGTGGAATCGCATCTGCGCGCTGCCCGCGCTGTGGGTCGGGCTGCTCTACGACCAGGGCGCGCTCGACGCGGCGTGGGACCTCGTCAAGGACTGGAGCATCGCCGACCAGCAGGCGCTGCGCGACGCGGTGCCGCGCGAGGGGCTGGACGCGGCGGCGCCGGGCGGCGGCACCGTCGGCGACCTCGCGCACCGCGTTCTCGATATCGCGGCGCAGGGGCTGGCAGCGCGCGACGAGGTCAATTCGATGGGCGACAACGAGGTCGGCTTCCTAGAACCGCTGCGACAGATCGCCAAGAGCGGCAAGTCGCCCGCGCACGACCTGCTCGACCGCTACGAAGGCGCATGGGGCCGCGACCTGTCCAGGATTTATGGCGAGTTGAGCTTCTGAATACGATTCTCCCCTCCCGCTTGCGGGAGGGGCAGCGAGACTTGGGAGCTTGCTCCCTAGTCGCAGCGGGGTGGGCAATCACACCGTCGCCAGTCCCTTCCCCCCGCAAGCGGAAGGGAGAATAAGGATCACGCCACCGGCCCCACCCGCGGGTCGGGCTCCAGCCGGATCAGCGGGCGCGCCCGGCCCGTCAGCCGCGTGAACAGGCGCGGCACCAGCGCGTGCCGCTGGGCCCAGTTCCAATAGGCGACATAGGCGGGATCGGCGAGCAGATGCTTTTCCTCTGTCTTGGCGCGCCAGTAATAGACCCCGCTGACCAGCCCGAGGATGACCATGTTGCGCGCGCCTTCGACCCAGCCTCCGGCAGTGACCAGAAAGGGCAGCGAGCCGACCCACCAGCTCAGATTCTTGGACACATAGGCGGGGTGGCGGGTCAGCGCATAGGGACCGTGGGTGATGACGCCGCGATGCGTGAGGTTCGAGAAGCGGATGCCGAACGCCATCGTCGCCCAGGCATAGACCGCGACCAGCGCGACGAGCACGACGCCCCACAGCATCATCAGCGTCTCGTGCCCCTCCAGCCAATAGCCCCAGTCGGACCCGTTCACCGTATAGTCGAGCGGGCCGCCGTTCATCAGGATGAAGGGTGGGTAGCAGACGAGCGCCGCGACCCACGCCATACCATAAGGGTTGGCGGTGCGGATGTGCGAGTCGAGCGGCTTCAGCGTCAGGATATAGCCGACCGTCGCGACATGGACGTCGACCAGATAGAGCAGATTGATCGTCCACAGCGCGATCATGTAGGGATTGGCGAGCGCCTCGCTCACCGGCACGGTGACCAGCGCCGCGAAATTGCCCGGCACGATCGACAGCATGAAGGCGGTGAAGAAGCCCTTCACCGCCCAGGCGCGGAAATGATGGCCGATCGCGCGGCCGTCGACGGGTTGGCCGGGAGCAATCAGCCAGCGGCCGAACTGGTAGCAGCCGTCGCGCGGTTCGACCATGCGGCGGTCGAGCCACAGCATATAGGGCACGGAGACGAGCAGCAGCCACGGCGCTACCCGCTCCAGCAGGTCCATCGCGAAGGCATAATTGCCCTCCCAATAATAGCGCATCGTCGCATAGAAGAGCGCGATCAGCCCCCAGGTCGCCCACAGGCCGGCGATCTTGGTCAGGCTGATGTCGACCGTTTCGCGCCACGGCCGGCGCTGCGACCAGTCGATGCCGGTCGAGGGGTTGCGATGCACCTTGTCGACGAACAGCGACCACAGCACCATCGGGATGCCGCAGGCGAGCACGCTGGCGATTGCCGAATTGGGGCCGTCCATCGGGCCGCGCGTACCCCAGTCGATGCCGAACGCGGCCGCGATCTGCGGCGCGTGGCGCGCGATCAGCAGGTAGGAGAATAGTCCGGCGATACCGACGATGCCGACCCCGGCGCTGACCGCCGAACGCGGCCGCGAATCGGCGGCGGGCGCGTCTTCGGCCGCAGCGCCGGTCGCGGGGGAGAGCGGAAGATCGGACATGGCGGTCACGCTTTTCCCATAGGGTCAGGACCCATGGATTGCACGTTCGAGGCGTCGAAATGGCGAAGATATCGGGTTTGGGCGGATGCAGCGGGTAGCATCGCTACCCGCAAGGCCGCGCGGGCCTGAGATCGAAGCCATTTCGGCGTCGCTTCGCGATTTGACCGATTTTGCCCATGGCTTCGTCGGCAAGTCTGGAAATATCGACATATTCCTACGCCTTGCCTCCTCGCCCTGAGCAAAATCGCTTCAAACCTCGAGCGCGCAATCCATGGGTCCTGCCCCTAGCCCGAAATGGTAAGCAAGCCGTCAACGATGCGGGCGAGTCGCGCGCCCTCGCCGCGTCAGAAAGCAACCATTTTGGCCGTTTTCCACCGTTCATCGTGCCATCGGTTCGATTCAGCCCGACTCGCGGCGTGCGGATTCGCGCTGGCGGGGAGTCGCTGGTAAGGCGCCGTTCCAGTCGGGGGCGGAGGGCTCCAAGCAGAACAACAAGACGGGGTCGTGACTTGTCTTCCCAATCGACGGGCCTGCGCCCATGGCGCCAGCGCTGGAATGCGCTGTTTCAGGACCATGAAATCTTCATCCGCACCCACGGCCATGTCCGGTTCGTGCGGGTCAGTGCGGTCTGGCAGAAGCGCGTCGCGCTGATCGCCGCGGCGGTACTGCTCGCCTGGGCGGCGGTCACCGTCGCGATTTTTGTCAACCAGCTTCTTTCCGCCGACGAACGGGCCGAGGTCGCGCGCAAGCAGGCCGCCGCAACTGCCGCCGAGGCGCGCATCGCCCAGTATCGCGACCGTGTCGGCGAAATCGCGGCCGACCTCGACGAGCGCCAGGCGCAACTCGAGGAATGGCAAAAGACCTATTTCGGCGCCGAGGCGCTGCCCGCCGCCGCCGATGACGACAAGACCGGGGCCGCCGCGGACAAGCCGCCCGAAACAAATCCCCTCAAGACGAGCGCGGTCGATCCGCGCCTGCCGCCCGAGGCGCAGGCGCTCGCGCGCATCGAGGCGCGGCAGGAGGTCTTTTCGGCGCGGCTGCTCGCCGCGGTCGGCGCGCGCGCCGCAAAGGCCGAGGGCGCGGTGGCGAAGCTGGGGCTCGACCCCGCGTCGCTGGTCCGCAACGCAGCGGCCGGCCGCGGCGGTCCCTTCATCCCCTTCCGCGGCCGCATCGGCGCTGCGGGCGCGCTGGGCAAGAGTTTCGCGGCGCTCGAAGGCGCGCTGTTCCGCATGGAGGTGCTCGAACGCACGCTCGTCGCCATCCCCTCGGGCCAGCCCGCGCATGTGCTGATGCTCTCGTCGAGCTACGGCTATCGCAGCGATCCCTTCACCGGCGCGAGCGCGATGCATTCGGGGCTCGATTTCCCCGGTCCGCTCGGCACCCCGATCCTCGCCGCGGCGCCGGGCAAGGTGGTGTACGTCGGCCAGCGCGCGGGCTATGGCAATGTCATCGAGGTCGATCACGGCCAGGGGATCATGACCCGCTATGCTCACCTGTCGGGTTTCACGACGCGGGCGGGAGCGCAGGTCTCCGCCGGGCAGCAGATCGCCAAGATGGGCTCGACCGGGCGTTCGACCGGCAGCCACCTGCATTTCGAAGTCCGTCTGAACGGCGTCGCGGTCAACCCGCGCCGGTTCCTGGAGGCCAAAGCCGATGTTCTTGAAGTCAAAGACGACGCCCGACAGCGAGTCGGCGCCCTCGCTTCCGCCACCCCCGGCCGGGGCGCCCGCTAGGATGGCGACCGGCGCGCGCCATACGACCTTCTCGATCCTCGGATCGGATGTCGTCGTCACCGGCAACGTATCGGCCAGCGTCGACCTGCACGTCGACGGCAAGATCGAGGGCGACCTGAAATGCGCCAACCTCGTCCAGGGCGAGGCGAGCGAGATCAAGGGCGCCGTGGCCGCCGAAACCGCGAAGATCGCCGGGCTGGTTGACGGCTCGATCGAGGCGAAGACGCTGATCGTCCACGCGACCGCGCGGATCACCGGCGACGTGACCTACGAAACGATCACGATCGAGAATGGCGGCCGGGTCGACGGCAAGCTGTCGCACCGCCGCCACGGCGCCGCGGCGCCGGGCGCGGCCAAGGCGCCGCCGCCGCTGGAAATCGTCGAGACCCGCACCGCGTAACGGCGCGCGCGCTCACCCGCCGCCGACGACCCACGCCAGCGCTTCGTCGCGCGCGCCGGGCTCGAAGACGCGGTAGCTGATGCGCGGCAGCAACGCGCTCTCGATCTTCGTCGCCGCGCGGATCCAGCCCTGATCGGCAACCACCGCGACGCGGCCGAAGCGATCCAGCTTGCCGAACAGCGGCAGCGCGCGCTTCATATAGGCGCCCAGTCCCGCGATCTCGATGCCGTCGATCGCCTGCGTCTCGACGAAGACGTGCACCTTGTCATGGCGCGCCATCGCGCCGTCGAGGCGGTCCATGATCGCATCGAGTTCGCTGCCGCTGATCCGGTCCGATACCTTGAGCGCGATCACATCGTCCGCGCTGTCGATCATGTCGAGCATGGCCTTTCTCCTGCTTCGTCCCTACGCGCCGCTGCGCCCGGCCGTTCCATTGGGGCGCGGCTTTCCGTCCCGCACCAGCGGCGAGCCGAAACCCTCGGTATATTGCGGGGCGTCGTCGGTGATCCGCACCCACGGCGCCTTCGATTCGACGAAGATATGCGCCGCATAGCCCCGGAACCCCGGATCGTCGTCGAGCAGGCCCGCCGGCACGAAATAGATTTTGCCGCCGGGGTCGGCATGCGGCGCGGGGCTCCCGCATGTCGGGCAGAAGCTCGACGTCCAGCCGTCGCTTTCCGGCACCACGAAGCGGGCGACCTCGGCCTCGCCGCGCAGCCAGCGGAAACTACCCACCGCAGTGTAGAAGACGGCATTGCCGTCGGTCCCCGACACCTTGCGGCATTTCGAGCAATGGCACTGCCCGGCCGGGCCGATCTTTCCCTCGATCGCGAACGCCACCGCCCCGCACAAGCACGATCCGGTGATTGGCTTGGACATGGAACCCTCCTCCCGCATCCGATCCGGCGAAGATAGGCGGATCGGGGCCGACCGCAATCGCATAAAGCGGGGTCTGCTCCTGTCTGCTTCCCGGCGGTCGCTGGGGCCCAGAGGCTTGCCGGAAAGCGCGGAACCCGCCCTCAGTTCCGCGGCGCCTGCCGGCGATAGCTCAGCGCCTCGGCGATATGGATGCGGCCGATCGTCTCCGCCCCGGCAAGGTCAGCGATCGTCCGCGCCACGCGCAGCATCCGCGTATAGCCGCGCGCCGACAACCGCATCGCCTCGGCCGCCTGCGCGAGCAGATGGCGCCCCGGCTCGTCGGGGGTGGCGACGGCTTCGAGCAGCTCGCCGTCGATCTCGGCATTGGTGCGCGCCTTGTGCCCGGCGTAGCGCGCCGTCTGGACCGCACGCGCCGCCGCGACGCGCGCCGCGACCTCGGCGCTGCCCTCGGCGGGCGGCGGCAGGACGAGGTCGGCGGCGCTCACCGCACGCACTTCGACATGCAGGTCGATACGGTCAAGGAATGATTATGTTTTCAAGTGATTTACGATATGATGAGCTATGGGTTATATTGGACCCATGATGCTGATCGACCCGCCGTCCGTCTTTTCTCCCGTTGCGGAATGGCAATCGTTCCTGCACGATATGGAAGCCATAGAGACCGACGATCAGGCGGATATGGCGTCGATCGCGGAGTATATTGAGATGGCGAAAGGGCAGGTGGCTCGCCTGTCCCGCCCTTCCGATTAAAGTCAGTTTTGCCCGTGCGCCCGTGCGATGATGGCTGCTATAGTCTCCCGCTGGGACGCCTGATAAGTCGGCGCGCCGACTCTGATGTTGTCCATAAGTTCATCTGCCTGATTGCGAGCGAGCACATCGTTAAGGACAGGGGCGGCGACCTGCGCAACAAGAGCAAGCCCTTTCGCTGGTTTGCGCTGCTCCGTTTTCCAGCCAAGCGGTTGGTCGTCGGCGATTGTCCCAGCGGTAAGCAAGCGTCCCATTGCCCTTTCCATCTCGTGGATCGAACGATGATTACACCCCTCGGCTCGCCTATGTGCGAATACCCGTGGAGCGTAATTCCGTGCTTTCGCTTTTGCCGACACGCTCTCTTCCCGCGTTGTCGATTCCTTAAGGTGGCGAAGGAAAATCTGTTCGTCCCTTTGTTGCTCTTGCGTAGCCTTGCCTTCCTGATCGACATCGGAGGGAAGGACAAATGCGCCAAAATGCCATAGCAATTCGAGGGCTTCGCCTGACTGCCCATAGTTTGATTTTTCAATCACCAGATGGCGCAGGTCTGGATTCTTCGAGGCGATAACCGAGTTGTCAGGACGCCCCAGATAGAGGCGATTGCGGCTGGCATTGCTCCACGATGTTGAGCCCGCATATTTGGAGCCTTCCGCTTTCGATGTATGACCGAGTAGCAGCACAACGCCATTGATCGACAGCGCCAGCTTATTGAGCGCGGACATGAATCGAGTCACCTGCCCCGCGTCGTTGGCATCGCCATTAAAGACCATGTTAATGTTGTCGATGATGACCAGCCGCGCGCCTGTCTCACGTGCCTTGTCGCCGATTGCGGACAATAAGTCGCTTGGAGACCAGCGCCCTCGGTCAAAATGACCGAGACTCGAATCCATCCCGAACCTTGACTGGATATAATATTCGCACTGGTCGGCTGGTGAGAGGGAAAGCGAGCGGGCGATAGATTGCTGGCGTCGGGAAAGTTCATCCTCGTCGTCCTCGCAATAAAAGGCGAGAACGGGCGCTTTGGTCGCCTGACAATTCCAGAGCGTTTTGCCAGAGGCGACAGCCGACGCCATTTGCATTGCTACCAGCGACTTGCCTTGCCCGCCGTCCCCGAACAAGGTTGACACACAACCTACAGGCAGCCAGCCGTCCAATAGATATTCGCGGTCTGGGACATCCCGCTCCGTCATCTCAGCCGCCGTTTTCAGGGTGCCAAAATAGCGCTCATCAAAACATTGGGCGGGTTCACGCCAATTGCGATACGCCCTGTCAAACTGATCGAAAGATACGCCCTTGCCATAAGCCCATTGCCGCAAGTCGGCGATATCGTCATTTTCTGGATCAAGTCCACCGAATAACTTTTTCAGGTCAAAATTGTCGGCGATATTGGTGTCTCTAAAGATGTCTGTGATTGTTTCGAATTGTTGTTGTTCCATATAATAAATTTTATTACCTTGTTTGTGTTGAAATAGCCGACGCATCGGCTGCTTGCTCTTGTGGAGCGCGGAGCGCCCAGCAAAGGGCGTTTTCAGCCTGTCGTGCGATATCGGACGGAGCCGAGCGGGACAGGTGAAGTTCAGACCATTCGGACGCCAAAGCGGCGAGAACGGCGATATTGATTGGGATATTGTCCCGTATGGCGTTTTGAGCCGCATACAGGCAGAAACGGTGATCGCGGCTACCTTGTTCGGCTGGAAGGCTCTCACGCATCCAGCGGCTCACCAAGGGCGAACTATGAAGGCTCCCAATGGTAGACCAGACTCTTGAATCGGCCCCGCGCCCGCGCGCCAGATATTCAATCTCATCAGGTGTCAGCTTTCCAGCTTGATAGGAAGGAACGGCGCTTGATTTACGGGAAGGTTCACCGCCCCGGGGCGGTGAAGGAACGGCGCTTGAATGACCGAAACCTATCAGCCCGCTGGTGGCAACGATTGCGTCAATATCCGCGTCGGACAGAATGGGACGGCTGGCACCAGCCGATGATGTTCGGAATTCATTGAATGGATCGGTTAGCTTGATCCGCTTTTGCTTGCCCGCGTCCCAGTAATCATCGCCGTGCCATTGTGCTGGCAGGAAGGATAACCGAGCGGGGTCTTTCGTTGCCCGATCAACTGCCCCGTCAAATTTGACATTACAGGCTTCCCACGTCGCTAGCCAACTGTCGGCTGGCACATCCTTCGCCAAGGGAAAGATGATGCGGTAGCGATTATGACCTGCCGTATTGGTCGTCGTGGTGTAAGCCGCAAAAGAGTAGCCTTGATAGTCAAGCCTGCGGCACATCGCCTCGAATGAAAGATACCGCCGATCATCGGCACCGATGTCAAAATCAGCCGCAAACATCGACAGGTGGCGGACATTGCCGTTCGCCCGCTTGCCTTCGCAAAGCCCAGCAATCAGGGCTGGGCAGTCCAGCTTGGCAGACCTGTGGCGTTCGATGGAGAAAGCATCCTGAAGGAAGGACACGATATCCGACCAAGTCAGTTCGTAAGGGGACGCCTTTGGGTCGCGCGCGTTGTTGAAATAGGTGATAAACATGTTCGTTCGTTGCTGGAGGGATCAGGAGACCCGACCCCTCCGATATGGATAAAGCAACAATCGAACACACCTATTTAGCCCTATTCGGCATTTTCGTTCAATATTCATTTTGAATCCAGCCATTCTTTTACCCGATCAGATCGGAATTTTATTGTTCGACCAATCATAGTCGGCTGAATAAATTCGCCTCTTCGGCGTATGCGATCAAGAGAAACGGATGATATCTTCAATAGATCAGCCGTCTCTTGTTTTGATAATAGTTCGTATGTCATGTATCTATTTAATCAAATGAGGTCATTGCCTGTCAATATTTTGCGCTTGGTTTGCGCACAGATACCCGATTTTGCGCCTCAGATAGTGGTCATCGTTTTTTGAGGCACGGTTTTCCGCCATTTTTTGCGCACAGATGTGCGCTTGGATGCGCCTCACATATGCGCTTGGTTTGCGCTTGGTGCGCTTGGATATGAAAAAACGGCAGAAAACCTATGCGCTTGGTTTGCGCACAGATGCGCCTCAGATAGTGGGGGGTATATTCACCCCCCCTTAGGGGGGGGGTTCATACCCCACTGCCATTTATCCGTTATATTGTCTTTTTTGTACCCGTCCGGTGAGGGCCGTGTTGTAGGTTGAGGTTTCGCGCGCTCATAAGCGTGCTCGTGTGAGCGAGCTTAAGGACGGATATGAGCCAGGTAACG